>CAIKAA010000476.1 GCA_903825275.1 uncultured Fibrobacterota bacterium
ATCAACCTGGGCATCCTCAACTTCATGCCCTTGGTGGTGACCGACGGCGGCCGGTTGGCGGAACTGGCCATCGAAAAGGTGCGCGGTCGTCGGGCCAATCGCCGATTCATGGAATTGTTGACCAATGTCGTCATGTACGCCTTTCTCGCCCTGGCGCTGTACGTGACCTTTCACGACCTGGGGCGCGTGCCGATGTTCCTCCGCTGATGCGAGAGGCCGCCGCAAGTCTTGGCGGTTGCCGTGTCCTGGTCGCCTGTGGCGACCCGAATTTCCGTCGTCATGCGGTCCGGGCCCTGCACGAGGAGCTTGGACTGGAAGTCGAATCCGTTTCGGATGGCAACCGCGCCTTGGACATGCTCCAAAACCGCTCCTACCGGCTATTGGTGGCCGACACCGAAATCGAAGGCATCGCCTGGTTCGATCTGGTCCAGTTCCTGCGCCAATTGCGGCCACAGACCCGATACGCATTGTCTTCTTCCACCACTCCCGACGAACATTTCCGGTTGGCCATCGAGTACGACGTGGGGACCATCCTTCCCCGGTCGGCCCCCAAGCCCTTGCGGGACTTGGTCGACACCGCCGAAGCCTTGTTGACAGAAAATGTCTTCGGTCTGGAGCATTGGTTGGGGCAAAACGCCCAGATCTACGCCCGCCAAATCGACAATCCCTCGCGCATCCAGGAGGTCGTCGACGAGGTATCGGATTGGTTTCCGGAAGGCGAAATGCGAAGGACCTTTCGCCGCTCGCTCTCCGAAATGCTGACCAACGCGGTCTATTACGGCGCCTTGGACGAGGATGGGGGACGCAAGGAGGAATGGGCGACGGACATTCCCTTGGATCGGGACCAGGTGGTCTACGTGTTCTTTGGCCGGGCAGGGGATTTGTGGGGATGTTCGGTGGTCGATCGCGGCGGCCGATTGACCAAGAGTCAAATTTTGTCGTGGTTGGAAATGAACCGGGCCAAGGGGCCGGATGGAATCCTTCTCAACGACCTTCATCACGGCCGTGGGCTCCACATCACCTTGCGGTCGTTGGATCGGGTGATCGTCAACATCCGTCGCGGCGACCGCACCGAAGCGATCCTATTGCGCGATGCGGATGCCAACCGACCACCCCAAAGGCCCCTGTTGATCCACGAATTCTAAGAGGGGGTCCGAGGGAGGGAAACCCCGGGTGTCCTACGTAGCAGGATCTTTGCGCGCGATGACCAGAATGCTGGAGCCATAGCGGCGGACTTGGATCGGTTCGGGCCAGGTCCTGGGACGATCGGAGGGCCATTGCAGAACGGCCCAGCCACCAGGACGGCAGAGGTCCAGGCATCGCTCCATCAAGTTTTCGGGGATGGCGCCAAACGGTGGATCGGCGAAAACGATGTGAAAAATTCCGGGACGATGGAATTTGGCCGCATCGACCCCAGCGATTTCGAAGTCGCCTTCGAGGGACAATTCCTGGGCGCTTTTGCGCATGCACTCGATCGCCATCTTGTGGTTTTCTACGGCAGTTGCCCGAGGAGCTCCCCGCGAGATGGCTTCGATCGCGACACAGCCCGTTCCCGCGTACAGATCGCAAAAGCCGCCGAGCTGGAGCTGTTGCCCCAAGATGGAAAAGAGGGCTTCGCGGACGATCCCCGGAGTGGGGCGTGTTGGTTCCAGGCCCGGTGGGGCGTGGACTTTGCGGCCGCGAAACCGTCCGCCGGTAATTCGAATTCCGGGTTTCAAAAGGTTGTTTCGCGAATCATTTGCTGTAGGAAATGGCGTCGGCTTCAACGCGAAGCTTGCCGTCCGGGCCGGCCATGAGCTTGAGCGAAGTGAACCCGATCGGACATTTCACCGACTGCAGGGCTCCAATCCATTTGGAAACGCCATCCCATCCACCGGTTGCTGTGAGCTTCCAATGAGCGCGGTGCGTTCCGGAAAAGGCTTCCATTTTTGGGGGGAGTGGCTTGGCGACTTCCAAGCCCTGGGTCGCGGAAAGGTCCCGTGCCTGATTGATCGTCTTTTGGAAGTCCTGTGTGGTCCCTTCCGATCCGCCGAAAGAAGCATTGAAGGGCAGTCGCGCCAGGAGGGCGAATTGACCGTTTGGTTTTTTCAGCAGGGAAGTATCGACCAAGCTTTGGGCCAGCAACCCCTGAACCAAGGCCTGGATGCTCCCGCTATCCTTTGCCGATCCTTGGATCAGGACAATGCCCGGGGAAGAGATCCGAACCGTGTTGAAACGGATGTCAGGAGGGGAAACTTGGCGAATCACCGATAGAATGCGTTCAAAAGCAAAGCGTTGGTAGGCCAACCGAGAAAGGGCCGGCAATTCTTCAAACCGAGTTGGATTCGGTGCGGCTGCCAGTTTTGATTTTGATTCACCCAAAACCAAGTCGACCACTCCACCAGCCAAGGCCGGAGCCACCACCGAAGGTTGGATCGCAACCACTTGCGGGGGAGGTGGAGGGGGAGGAGGCACCGGTTTTGGTTCTGGTTTTGGTTCTGGCTTCGGTTTGGGTGGAGGAGGTGGCTGGACCTTCGCCGTCTTGACTTCGATCGGTTTGGCGGTGTCTTTGGGGGTGGGGGGAACTTGCTTCGCCACCGCCAGAGATTCTTTTGCCACCAACTTCTTCGCCGGTA
>CAIKAA010000477.1 GCA_903825275.1 uncultured Fibrobacterota bacterium
ACACAGGCGGCGCGGTGAAGGCGATCGGCGACGTGGCCCAAATCATCGCCAAGATTGTCGATTCGGTGCAAACCATCACGGTCGCCGTTCAGCAGCAAACCAAGGCCGCAAACGACATTTCCTCCAACGTCCAGCAGGCGTCGGCGGGATCGCGCAATGTCTCCAAATCGATTGCCGAAGTGGCCAAGGGGGCCAACGACGTGGCGCGCAATTCCGGCGAGGCGGCCAAGGGATCCAAAGAGGTTGCGCGCAACATTGTCGGAGTCGGGCAAGCGTCCAAGCAAACGACCATCGGCGCCCAGCAGGTGAATGCCTCGGCCCGCGAACTTTCGATCGCCGCCGGTTCCATGAAGAAGATGGTCGGCGAGTTCAAAATCTGAGATCAGGAACAGGCCAATGATCCTTCGTGTACTCGTCGTCGATGATTCGTTGATCTTCCGCCACGCGGTGGTGGAAGCGGTCAGTGCCGATTTGGACATCCGGGTCGTCGGGTCGGTGCGCAATGGACAAAAGGCCATCGAATTTTTGACCGAAAACGACGTGGATGTCGTCACGTTGGACGTGGAAATGCCCGAGATGGATGGCTTGGCCACTCTGGAGAAGATCCAAAAAATGCAAGAGGCCTCGAAAAAGCGCATCGGCGTCCTGATGCTGTCGAGCCACACCAAGGCGGGGGCGCGTTCGACCATCGAGGCATTGGAAAAAGGCGCCTTCGATTTTGTCACCAAACCCTTCGGAGAAGATGCCGAGGCAAATCTTGTCAAACTGCGCAACGAATTACTCCCACGAATCAAGCAGTACGCCAAGGGCGCCAAACCCGTGGCCGCCCCCTTGGTGGCGGCCATTGCGACCGAAAAGAAACCGACCGTGGTTTCCCCACGAAAACACACCTTCGAAGCGATCGTGGTTGGCGTGTCTACCGGCGGACCGCGGGCGTTGGTTGATATGCTTCCCAAATTGTGTCAAGCGATTGCACTTCCCATTTTGATCGTGCAGCACATGCCCCCTGACTTCACCCGATCTTTGGCCGACAGCCTCACCTCGCGCTGTTCGCACCAAATCAAGGAGGGCGCCCATGGCGAGGTGGTGAGCGACCGGGTTGTGTACATCGCCCCAGGTGGCCGACACATGGAAGTGGTTCGGACTACAGGGGGATTGCCGACCTTGTCCATTTCCGATGGGCCTCCCGAACATGGTTGCCGCCCCGCAGCCGATGTTTTGTTCCGATCGGCTGGCAGTGTGTGGGGAAACGGGGTGATCGCGCTTGTCCTTACAGGGATGGGCTGCGATGGCACCGCAAGCCTGAGTCTCCTCAGCGAAGTCGGCGCGAAAATCATCGCCCAAGACGAAGCGACTTCGGTGGTGTGGGGAATGCCGGGAAGTGCCGTCGCGACAGGATTGGTCGATCTGGTGGTTCCGTTGATGGAAATTCCCGCGAGCGTCCAATCTCTGGTCCAAAGGTGACCCAATGCAAATGAACCTGGAAGAGTTCAATGCGATGCGTCGCCATGTCCGCCGGATTTGCGGGATCGATCTGGGGGAAGACAAGGCGTATTTGGTGGAGCAGCGGTTTGCCACCATGGCCCAAGTGCGTGGATTCACCAACATGGGGCAATTGGTGCAACTGATCGAACAGGATTTCGCTGGACGCTTGCGCGAAGAAATCACCGACGCGATCACCACCAACGAAACCTCGTTTTTCCGCGACGACCACCCGTTCCAGGCGTTTCGGAATTTCATTCTTCCCGATTTGACGGAACTTGTCGAAGAGCGGAAAGGTCGTTCCTTCATCCGCAAAGGAGCGAAGGTATCCATCCTCTCGGCCGGAGCATCGACGGGCCAAGAAGCCTACTGTCTCTCGATGCTGATCCACGACCGGTTCCCTTTCCACAATCCCGACGCGATCAATGCCGACGATTTCGTGATCACGGGCGGAGACATCGACACCAAGGTCTTGGCGAAGGCCATGGGGGCCGAATACACAAATGCGGAAATCGCCCGCGGATTGCCCGACCTCTACCGCGACCGGTATTTCACCAAAACCAGAAATGCCTGGGTGGTGAATCCAAAGGTGCGCTCCATCGTCGAATTCCGAAGCGTGAACTTCACCGAGCCGTTCGTTTACCTAGGAGGTTTTGATTGCATCTTCTGTCGGAACATCCTGATCTATTTCGACCAAAAGTCAAAAATTGACATCTTGGAGCAGTTCTTCCAAATTTTGAGCCCCAATGGATTTCTCGTGCTGGGAGCGACGGAAAGCCTGTACGGCTTGACACAGTTGTTTCAGTCCAACCATGTGGGCGAGTCGATCGTCTACCGGAAAATCTGACGACACAGAGGATTTCCCCACTCTCCTCGGGGAACTGTTTTTAGGGTGATGGTTGCTGTCGCGATGCTGCAATTTTGCAATCACTTTGCAAATTTGCAGGATTCGATTATGTGAATCCGATTGCTTGCCAAGGGTGGTTCATGTCAATTGTGGACTACGGCACTTCGCTCCAGGGCAGCTTGAACACATGGCCGCAGCCTGCCGCATACAGGGTGTCGCCGATTCCCGCAAAGGCCAAGGTGATGTCGACTCCACAGGCCTGCCGGGTCCCGTCGTCGGTCTTGCCCCAGTTTTGGGATAGGTAGCGCCAGCCTTGGCCATCGACATACACAAGCGGCACCGAGGTCGCCTGACCACCTGCAAACAGGCGTTCGCGCCAGACGTACAGGCTGAACACATCGCTGGGTAAGCGAGTGTAACCGGAACCGGGATCCAAGGAAGTTGGAACCCAGATTGAATCACCGTTAGAAGTGTGAACGATTTGATGCCAAATGAGATGACCTACCCATAGCGAATTCTTGTACCAAGCAATGCTTCGGGGGTCCGTCAATGTACCCGGTTCGAATTGACCATTTCCCTGCATGATAGGTACGACTGGATCGGGCACCCGCTTCCAGGCCGTATCAGTGGCGGAGCGCTTCCACAAGCCGTGGCTGTAGGTGGTGGCGTAAAGGGTGTTGCCAACACCTAGGGCAGTTGTCGCCTCCTCCGAATCGTTCCAACCGGCATCAATTCTTGACCATTGGCCTGGAAAACCACCCCCGAAATAAATTGGTCGTGCCCAACCATAGATCCTCGACAAGAAAGCGACCGTTTGACCTTGGAAACTGGCCAATGCCGCTGTTTTCATGGAGTCAACGCCCCCGATATTCAGATTCGTCCATTTCCTGGATTTTGGCGAAAACGCCCACACTTGGCCAGCCACCCTTGTTCCGACATAAAAGAACGAATCACGGACCACCAAGCTGCTGATCCATGCTCCTGAGGGACTTTGGATGGTGTCCCAATGCCCACTTCCCTGACGGCCCAGAAATACTTTTCCCGATGCCGTCACCGCCAGCAATTGGGAATCCAGCGCCGCCAACCACTGCACTCCACCGGCGCTTTGGTCGTCGGGACTCAGGACCAGTCCCGCATCGTGCCAACCGGCCACGGGGCCTGCCACCTTGGGCGCCGTGGGAGACGAGGTGCAGCCCGACGTTCCCAAGCCCAGGAACAAACCCAAGATCCAACGCATCATGGCACCGACCTCACGACCAGTTGGGTGGTCGGTGCGAAGTTTTGGGTCCAGCTCGAGACAAAGGGATCGCTCAACCGATTCCAGGGCGTCCCATCGGCGTATTGGAATCCAACCACAGCTCCTCCTTGATCGGGCCAGACCGCGCCGACGGCCACCAACAGGTTTTGGCAAACATAATGCGCCGTATCGGCACCCGTGGCGGTGCGAACCAATCCTACCTGACATCCAGGCGCATACCAAGGGGCCACATTCACCACCTTGGCGGGATCGGTTTTCAACGGCAAACTCACCGCAAATCCCGACCAGGCGTGGGGGCCCAGATTGGTCAGAACAAAGCGCGGCCGGATCCACGAATTGTCCCAAGGGTTCTCGTCGCGGATTTGGACGGAGGCGGGTAGAACCGAACCAGGCACCGAGGGGGGCACCACGGCGATGGCCGTGTCCTCGAGGTTGGGTTGATTGCCCCACAACACCACCCCATTGCTGTCCAACACCACCATTCCCGCCAGGGCCTGGAAACCCGTTGTCACTGTGGCCGCTGTGGGGTTGCTGGCACGATTCCAATTGGACCAATCCACAAAATGGATCCCCAGCTTTTGTTCTTCGGTGGCCTGTCCGGGGTACAAGAGGTGGCGGTTAAAGGTGAGGTCGACTTTCCAAAGCCCCTTCCCCAACGCCTTCAAACTGGCCTGGGCATCGGGGGTGTACCACGGTTCCAAAGTCACAGACTTGTCGGAAGGAGCCCGCACATACCACACCGCGTGGAAATTGCGCAAAGGAATCCCTCCCGTATTGCGAACGACCACCACCGGGGCAACCAGGTTGTTGGATCCCAAGGCCTCGTCGCGCCCCAATCCCACGGCGGCAGCACGACCCGGGGGAGCCGACAACGACATTTCTTGTCCCACCAAAACCTTGCCGTTGTTGTCGCGCACCTGGATGCGATCGCTCCAGCGCAGCCGGGTTGAGCCGCCATAGCTCGACCATTCCGACCGCAATGGCCAAAGCGAGCCGTCTAGGTAGCGCAGCTGGAACCCAAACCCGTTGGCACTGGGAAAGAGCGTTTGAGGAAGGACGGTGGCCGCAGGCACATCGATGCGCACCCGCCAAAAATCCTGACCCAACCCTTGGAGGGTAGCGTTCCCCGGACCCTGGTACGATTGCAATACGGGGACGCGCGAGGGGTCGGCCCGGAATTCGTAAAAGAGCGAGAAGCCGTGCAGGGTGCGGGTGTCTTTGTTGACCAACACTATGGCCGGCTGGGATAAATTGCCACTGGCCAGGGTCTGGCGGGTCAGAACCACCAATTGCCAGGGGTCGTTTGGGTGCAAAGCCGAAGTGTCGGTAACCACCACCGACCCCATCAGCAAAGGCCGCAGCGAATCGGAGGCGGCGACTTGGGGCGTGCTCAGGGCCCCCACCCAGATGGGAGCAGGCAGGGCCAGCGTGACCGAACCCGTATCGACCAACCCTTCTTGGCCAGTGGCGACCATGGTGAAGGTGTTGCCGTGGCGCACCAGCCTTACCCGCACAGGGCGACCTCCATTGGAAAGGATTTTGATAAGGCGGGATCCGTTGGCCAGTAGTGCCGTAAGATAGACCCCTTGGTTGCGGTCCCACACCGCCACAACCCGCAGTGGCCCAGCCGAATCGGTCCGCACCGCCAAGCCTTGCAAAAGCGAATCTCCCGAAAGGGTTTGGAGGGCAAAGTCCCCGCTGGCAGGCAGTTGCTGCATCACGCCTTGGGTTGGAGAATTTGCGGCGGTCATGGGGGGGACCAACACCGAGGCCCCGTCTTTGGGAAGGGGTTGGATTCCGTGAGTAAAGGCAAAGGTGTCCAGCCCCAAGGCCGCATGGATGTCCAGACCCAGCAGGGTGGCCCCCTGCCGGAATAGGTGCAAGCTCATGGCGGTGCCATTCAGATCGAAGGCCGCATCGAGGGCAACCGGCATGTGGGAGGCGAACTTGGCCCCGCCCACCCCGTAGGCGCTTTGGTAGCGGTAGCCCAGGGTATCGAATTTGCCGACAAGGCTTGGCAAAGAAGGGTTGAACCCAAAATTTGGATCGACCATCAATTGGCTGCCCTTTTCCACCACCAAATCGCCTTGGTCGGTCCACTGGGTTTGGAAGTCCCGGGACCAGCCCAGCACTTGGTTCACGGTGGGGTCGCTGGCAACGCTCCCGGTTCCCAAAATCGATTGGAGCGCCAACTCGAAGTAGGCGCAATTGGCCGACAAGACATCGTCGTGATCTTCGCAGTAGCGGCGAATATTTTCAGACACCTGCTGGCCCAGGGTATCGATCACATGGGCCGTGGTGGGGCTGTAGCGCACCGAAAAGGGGATGGGGGCATTGTCTAGGGGACGATTGGGGTAACCAACGCGACGAAGCGAATCAATCCAGAGACTGGTTTGCCCTAGGTGTCGGGTGGTGTCGGCAAAATCCGTCACCTGCTTGCGCATGCCCGACGAGCTGGGCAAGGCGAAGTGGTTGGTGGTGGTGAACCCCAGGGTGTTGGTGCGCAGGCGTAAATCGTAAGGCCCCAACAGGCCTCCGTTGATCGACCAATTGTAATCCGTCATGGCCGCGATCGTTCCTCCGATCACCCCCACCCCAGCGCCGACCACTCCGCAAGTCGCTCCGGCGATCTGCGCGATCACGGGAACTCCCACGGCATCGGAACAGGTATTGTACGCCTCCACCGTTCCACCCGCTCCACCGGCAAGCGGTAAGGCCAGTCGACTGAACCCCAACGACAGATTCTTGTTGGGAATCAGTTGTCCAATGGTGTCTAATAAAACCTTGCGGATGGCTCCCATGCTGCTGAACGCCACGGGCATGTCGGAATTCGAAGTTGCCAAGGCCGAGCCAAAGGCGGGAGAATTGAGCGACACCACTTTGCGAATGTGGTTGACAGGATTTGACAAGGAGGCATCGCGGGCGTTGCGGACCATGTCGCGGGTGTCCAAACAACCTTGGCTGTGGCACACGATGTCGATTTGTTTGGAAGCGTCGTTGATCCAAGCGTCACGAGATCCGTAATGGCGGGTCAACACGTTGCCCAATCGTTCGAATAACTGGAGGGCTTGGCCGCGTTGGGCGGTGTAGCCGTAACTTTGAGGATTCCACATCGGGGGCTGGAGGGGGGATAGATCAGTCGCCGAATCGTTCAAGGCGTTGTAGAAATAAATCCCGTTGTGGTTGATGCCATCCAAAGCTCTGGTAGAATCATAGCGACGGTCCAGGCGTTCGATGCGGGCGATGATGTCCGGGCCAGTTCCAAACTTGTACTCCCGTACCAAGGCGTCGGTATAGGTGTTGGGAAGCTTGTACGAGTAGACGTTGCCGTTGAACTGATCCCAAGGAACAAAAGCGGACGGAATGGCTGGTTGGACCACCCTAAATGCTTGTAAGGGAACCCAGTTGACGGTCAGCAACGTGGTGTCGTACAACAGATTTTTGGCTTGGATTCGCCCATTCTGCACTTGGAACACCTGGGCCAGCGAGGGACACCGGCCAACCATCGCATTCCACCAGACCTGGGTGGTATCGGTCAGGTCCAATGCCGTTCGGTCCATGCCACTCGGCGGATTGGTAGCCAGCCAGGGTTCGACGACCGGCTTCAAATCGCCCACCTTGGGACGCAGAACTCGCACCCGCACGCCCTGCAGCCCGGTTGGAACTCCCAACCCAAAAGTCACCCAATTGTTGGATCCATCTTCCTTGAATTGGAAGACCAATGGGTTGTCGCGGTAGAAAAAGCCCATCCAAGGCTCTTTCACCGACCAGGCCTGGGTGATGGGATCGAGGGGCAACTGTACAGAATCGACCACATGATGGGTATCGGCTACGCAGGTCATCAGGATTTTCAAATGCAAGCTTGGCAGAGATGTTTGGGCAAAATCCGTCACACCCGATGAATTAGCAATTCCGGCTGTGCTCAACGGACCCACCGCCACCGCAGAGGTGACACTCCAGTCTTCGATCGTTTGGAGTGACTGGCTACATCTGCGATCCGCATAGCGAACTCCCCAACCGGCAGCGTCGGAATTGATCCCGTGGGCGAACAAGACCGGTCGAGCCAAAACCCGCCGATCCCCTCGGTCCGGAGGCGGTAAAAATTCTCCCGCGTTACTTTCTTGTTCGGAGTGGACATGATCCACAACCCACTGGGGATCGTCGAGGAAGGGTCCCAAGTGATTTGACCAGGTAAAGTAAGCCGATGGGTTGTGTTTCAGAAAAGTCACCGAGGCCCAGCCAGCCACGGGATCCGACCAAACGTGGTCGGTCGGGCTTCCTCCCCCTGCTGCGCTACCCGCATCCAAGACGTCGCGATGATGGAAGGACGCATGGGCAATGACGCCGTTCGGGCAATGAACATCAAAATTCAACCAGATGTCATTGTAATACGTTAGGTCCCCGTACGACAAATCATCATGATTCCTCGCGCGCATGGAAACGACTTTGATGCTGTCGGCGGGCAAGCCGGAACCATCCACCGTACAGGCTGTTGGCTTATAGTTGGGAGCGGCATCGATCCCCGTCCAGTTCCATTCCTGGGGATCTGCAAAAACAATCCCACACAAGGCAAAAAGCATTTTTGCCATGCTCTTGGGTCTGGGTGCGAAAATGCATCTCCAACGAGAGCCGAAAGGTTGGGATAATTCAGGAGTCGACATCGAATTCTGTTTCGAGAAGGGGAGGCAAGGTCACGTTTCAGAATCGCAGCCGTTAAATCAAATATAGTTATTTCTTTATATTCAATTCATCGTTGATCGCAGGATGCCTGGCATCAAAAGTCTGAGTCACTGGCATATTTAACCGTTCACCCCTTCAAAAGACAATCGAACGGGGTTGGATCGAATGGGAATGGGGCGATTTGAATTACCCCGACAACTCCACCGCGATGGCATCGAGCAAAAGCCAGCCGTCTCCGGTCAGGCGCAGCTGGTTCCCCGCCACCTCCACATGCCCCGAGGCGATCCTTCGGGCGATGGCGGGTTTGGGCGGCACCTTGGAGGGGAATTCAACAGACATTCTCGCCAAATCGACGCCCTTGGATTGGCGAAGGCCCAGAAACCACTCTTCGGTCCAGCGCTGCTCCACGTCCAATTCTTCGGCGATCAAGCCCTTCATCGGAAAATGTTCGTCGGCCCAGTTCGACCAGGCGGTGAGGCCCCGCGGATTGCGCCAGCGCAGGTGGGGCGTGTAGCCGTGGGCTGCGTTGCCTGCGGCCAGCCACGAGGATCGGGTGTCCCAATAGGCTTCGTTGTGGCGGCACTCGTCGCCGAGCTTCGCAAAATTCGAGACCTCGTAGCGACAGATTCCGGCATCTGCCAAACATTCGACGCCTTGGGCGTACATGTCGGCGTACAGGTCTTCGTCGGCTTCCGACAGCTGGCCGGCTTCATGCTGCTTCCAAAATTCGGTGCCGGGCTCCATGGTCAAACCGTAGAAGGAAACGTGGGAAGGATTCCAGGCGAGCAAGGTGCGCAAGGATGACAGAAATTGACTTAGCGTCTGGCCCGGCAGGGCGAAGATCTGGTCGGCGCTATACCGTAATCCCGAACCGGCGACCAAGTCCAAGGCCTCGCGGGCCTGGTCGGCATCGTGGGCGCGACCCATCCGGCGAAGCAATTGGGGTTCGAAGGATTGGACACCGATGGAGATCCGGTTCACACCGTGATCTTTTGCAATGCCAAGCTTTGCGGGAGTGAGGGAAACGGGATTGGCTTCCATGCTCCATTCCATTTGTGGCTGGAATAGAAAATGTTCCCCAATGGCTCGGCAAAGCCGCTCCAATCCTTTTTCGCTAAGGGCCGATGGAGTTCCACCGCCCAGAAACACAGAATACAAGGGCTTGTCGGCTTGTTGGCCGCGAAGCGCCAGTTCCCGTTCAATTCGACCCAACCACGCCTCTTCCTCACCGCCGCGACCGGCCCACGAGGCGAAGTCGCAATAGGCGCACTTCGTCTCGCAGAACGGAACGTGGACGTAGAGGGAAAGGATTGTTTCCCCGGGCACCGCTAGCCCTTCGAGACGGCCTTCGGCCTCCTCAGGCCTGTCCTGAGCAAGCGGAAGCGCGTCGAAGGAACGAGCGGAGCCGACCACCTCAGCCGCGCTGGCGGAGGTAGGCGGGCTTGTCGATGTCGTCGTCCATGGAATCATCCAGATCTGGCACAAAAATTCCCCGCGAGCGGTTTGCCGAAAGCGGCGCGACCGGCATGCTTCCCGATGGCTCGCGGCGAGGCGCGCTGCGCGTGGGAGCGGCCACGGCCACAGCTGCAGGTTGGGTGCTCAAGCGCCCCGAAGGTCGAACCGCGGGACTAGACCCTGTGGGAGCCCGAGGACTGTCTTGGGCCGGAGGGTTCCATCCCGAGTTCCAGACAGAATTTGCCGTGGTGGGCTGGGGCGCTACCGCTTGAGCGGCCACCCGCGAGGCCTGCCAGGAGGGCTGCTGTACCGGTTGCGGCGGCTGTGGTGCGGGCTGCTGGAAGGTGGGCATTCCATGGGTCTGGGGCAGATTCTGCATGTCGGGATCGAAGCCCGTGGCAATCAAGGTCACGCGGAAATCTTCGCTGGCTTCCACTTCGCCGAAACCGAAGATGATGTTCTCTTCGTTTTCTTCGCCCATGGCATTGCGGAAATATTCCATGACCTGGTTGATCTCGCAGGCCAAAATGGCACCGCCGGTGATATTGACCAACATGCCCGTCGCCCCGCGAATGTCCACGGCGTCCAAAAGGGGGCAGTGCAGAGCCTGTTCGGCGGCGATGCTCGCGCGGTTCTCGCCCGACGCGCAGCCAGATCCCATCAGGGCCTGGCCCGAATCGCGCATGATCGCCGACACGTCGGCGAAGTCGACGTTCATTTCACCGGGACGCAAGATCATTTCCGAGATCCCACGGGCGGCGTTGTAGAGCACGTCGTCGGCGTTGCGAAAGGCCTCGCGCATGGTCATGCCCTTCGAGGCCACCGAAAGCAGCTTCTGGTTGGGGATGACGATGATCGTGTCGACACAGGCCCGCAACAGTTCAAGTCCTTGACGGGCATTGCGCTTGCGCACCGCGCCTTCCCAGTCGAACGGGCGCGTGACCACGGCCACCGTCAGGATGCCCAGTTCGCGGGCGATTTCCGCCACCACCGGAGCCGCGCCAGTTCCTGTCCCCCCACCCATTCCCGCGGTGATGAAGACCATGTCGGCGCCCTTCAGGCGCTCGGCGACTTCCTCCTGACTTTCTTCCATGGCCTGGCGGCCGCGATCGGGATTGGCTCCCGCTCCCAAACCGCGCGTGGTGTTCGATCCGATTTGGATTTTCACGTCGGCGAGATTGCGTTCCAGCACTTGGAGGTCGGTGTTCATCGAGATGAATTCGACGCCGCGCAAGCCGGCTTCGATCATCCGGTTGACGGCATTGCCGCCGGCGCCGCCGATGCCGACGACCTTGATCCGCGCCGGACTGGACTCACGAGTGGTGTCAAGGGCGAAGTTCATGGTGCTCTCCTTGTGGAACGTTGGGATTTGGTTGACATGATTTGGTTTTCAGAAGTATCGCGAGACCCAACGGGTCATGCGCTGGAAGATGTCTTTGAGGTGATCGCTCCCCGCCGAAACGGGCGAAGAGGACGATCCCGCACCGCCATCGGCCTGTCCGTAGAAGACCAGTCCGACGCCAGTGGCGTGTTTGGGAGTCGAGGCGGAATCGACCAATCCGCCAAAACCGCGAGGGGCTCCCAGGCGAACCGGAAGTCCGATGACGTGGCTGGCTAGCTCGGCCGCACCAGGCAACAACGAGCCGCCGCCGGTAAGGACCAGCCCGGCGCCCAAGTGAGCGTGCAAACCCAGTTGGCGCAATTCGGCGGCCACGCCGCGATAGATTTCCACCATGCGCGGCTCGATGATGGCGGCCAGTTCCAATCGGGTAAGCTCGCGCTGGTCGTTGGCACCCACGCCAGGAACCACGAAGCATTCATCGCTAGGCACCAAGGCCTGCATCGCGCACCCGTGCTTTTTCTTGATCTCTTCGGCGCGACCCTTGGGGACCTTGAGCCCGTAGGCGACATCGGTGGTCACCAGATCTCCGCCGATGGGGATGGAGCTGGTGTGGCGGATGCAGCTTCCCAAGAAGATGGCAAGATCTGTCGTTCCACCGCCAATGTCCACCATCGCCACGCCCATTTCCTTTTCGTCTTCGTCCAACACCGCCATCGACGAGGCCAGTGGTTCGAGCACGATGTCGGCTACATGCAACCCAGCCCCTTCCACGGCCTGGAGCAGGCTCTGGACTTTGGCGACGTCGCCGGTCACGATGTGGACTTCGCCTTCCAGCCTCACGCCGTTCATGCCCACCGGATCCAAAATTCCCGGCTGTTCATCGACCACGAAGGTTTGGGGCACCACATGCAACATGCGACGACCCGGAGGCAAGGGAACGGCCTGGGCGGCTTCGATCACGCGATCGACATCGTCTTGGGCGATGATCCCGCCCTTGCGACTGACCGCAATGACTCCGCGGCTGTTCTTGGCCTGGATATGTGCTCCGGCGATTCCCACATAAACATCCTGGACATCGACGCCGCTCATCAACTCGGCTTCCTCGACCGCCTTGCGCACGCTTTCGATGGTCTTTTGGATGTTCATCACCACGCCGCGACGTAGCCCGGTACAGACTTCGGTGCCGACACCGATGATGTCGACCCGCCCATCCACACCGTATTCGCCGATGATCGCGCACACCTTGGTGGTGCCGATGTCAAGTCCTGTCACGATTCGTCCCGATTGGGAGCGCATCACACACCTCCGGTTGCGCGGCGCAACGCCGCACAAGTTCCATGCCGTAAATCGATTTCAGAAAAGAGGGACACCTCTTTGCCAAGCTCTTTTTGCAACGCGCCCACTCGGGCCATGGCGCGTTTCCAATCTTGCGAGCCGACCAAAATTTTAGGAGTCAGATTCGCGATCCGCAATTCCATCGAGCCATCTGGAACCAGACCAATTTGTTCGATCGCGGCGGTCCATCCAGCCAATTCCATCAACCTCAGGGTGGAAAGGGATTCCACCGCGCGTTTCATGGGAATTTTGCCGCCCACATAGCCTTGGCCCACCAACAGGGGGAACACGTCGGTTCCCCGACGCGGCATGATCACCCCATCGACGGAAATCCAATCCCCCATGGCCAATCGGGCCACTGGAATGCGCTCGACAATTTCGATGCGGGTTTGGTGCGGCCAACGACGCGAAACCCGGGCATCGCGGATCCAAGGATCGCTTTCCAATCGCTTGCGCGCCCCGTTGAGATCCAATTTCGCCAACGGATGTCCGGCCTTCAATCCCGATAGAAGCGCGATTTGACCCGCCGACAACCGCGTCATTCCGCACACTTCGATGCTTTTAAGCGAAGCGAATTCGCTTTTGGAAAAGGCATTCCACCCGTACCAGCTTCCAGCCACGATCGCCACCAGAGCCAGCAGAAACCGACCGGCCTTGAATCCGACCGATCCCGCCTTGTCCAAAATTTGTCCACGAACTTCCGCCCGTTTGGCAGTGATCGTCTGGTCCCGCAAACGAGCGTTGGTTCCTCGCCGGCGGATGGAGGTCGTTTCTTCGCGCACTTGGCTGCGTGAGGCGGTGGCCATCAGACGCCCCTTCCTAAAACCAGGTCGAGCGTCCAGGAGCCCACATCACCGGCCCCTACGAACAACAAGGCCCAATCTTCTCCGCAAAGAGCCAAGGCCCGCATCGCTTCCACCGCCTCGTCGCGACCCGCAACCAACTCCAAATGGGCACCGCGTGGGGCCTTTTCCAAAATTGATTCCGCCCCAAGTCCTTGGTCTGGTGTCTCGCGAGCCGGGTACACCGGCGTGAGAAACGCCCGATCGGCTTTGGCCAAGGCTTGGGCAAAGGCCTCGCAAAAATGCTTGGTCCGTGAATACAAGTGGGGCTGGAAGACGATCGCGATCTTGCGCAAAGGCCCCATTTCCCGAACCGCTTGCAACGTAGCCTCGATCTCGGTCGGATGGTGCGCGTAATCGTCATAGATCGGGCACTCGTTCAGGCTACCCACCAAATCCAATCGGCGACGAGCTCCCAAGAATCCAGCCAGGGCTCTGGCGGCGATGGCGGGATCGGCTCCTTCGCAATGCGACAGGGCCAAGGCAGCCAATGCGTTCAACCGATTGTGACGCCCTGGCACACTGAGACGAAATTTGACCAATTCCTTACCATGGAGGAGGACCGTCATCGAGCCGTCGGCGTGTTCAATTCCCCGGTAGGTTGCCGGACTGGTGATGCCATAGGTGAACACCGTGGCACGAGTCGCCTTCGCGAGAGCCGCAGCCTCGGGATCATCGGCGCACAAAAGCGCATAACCATGGAAGGGGAGCTCCGACAAAAATTTGGCAAACGCCTCGCGCAGATCTTCAAGGTCGCGGTAGCAATCAAGATGATCTTCTTCCAAATTGGTGATCACCGCTGCCGCAGGGTGCAAGCAAAGGAAGGTGCGATCGTATTCGTCCGTCTCCACCACCAAGGCACCCGTCGCTCCGGGAACCAAGGCGTCTTCCGGATTCGAGGGAATCCCACCCGGCAAGCTGCAAGGCTGCAGCCCCGCTTCCCGCAAAATTCGTGCGACCATCAGGGTTGTCGTCGTCTTGCCATGGGTGCCCGCAATGCACAAGGCATGGGAACCGCGCGTTGCTTCTCCCAAGGCCTCGGCGCGCCGAACCACCGGAATGCCTGCCTCCAAAGCTGCACGAACTTCGGGGTGATCTTCCCCCACCGCACTGGTGCGGACCAACAAGTCGCATTGGGTGGCCAACACCGGATCATGAGGAAACCGGGCATCGACTCCCTGTTGGCAAAGCCAAGCCAGGTTGGACGAATTTTGTCGATCGGTGCCGGTCACGCGAAATCCTCGAGCAGCATACCAAGCGGCCAAGGGAGCCATCCCGGCGCCACCGATCCCGGTGAAGTGCATCCGAGGAAAACGGCGAAGGGGGATCATAGGGCCATCCCTCCAAAAAACACCGCTTGGGCGATTTTGTCGGCGCAATCCGGTCGGGCGAAGGACGCCATGGCGGTAGAAGCCAATCCTCGGCGATCCCACAGCTTTGCCAAAATTGTTTGGGCCATCCCCGGTTGCCAATCCTTTTCCAACATCACTTCGGCAGCTCCTGCGCGTTCAAATTCGCGGGCGTTGACTTCCTGGTGATTGCCGGTCGCCGAGGGAAACGGCACCAACAAGGAGGGCAAGCCGTGCAAGGCGAGCTCGGCCAAAGTGCTGGCTCCAGAACGGGTCAAGGCCAGATCGGCGGCGCCGAACATGCCGTACATGTCGGTCACAAACGCCTCGATCCTCAAGCGTGGATTTGTCGCCACCTGGGACCGCAACGTTTCCCATTCGGCCGGACCCGTCTGCCAAAGCACCTGCCAACCTTGGTCCAAGAGGGAGGCAACTTCACTCGCCAAAATGCGGTTCACCCCGCGAGCCCCCTGGCTGCCACCGACCACGACCAAAAACCGGTCCATATCGCCCAGTCCAAGCGCCTCGCGCAATTCTTGGCGCGTCCGCCCATCCAAGGCCCGGACGGGATTGCCCGTCACCACCGATTTGGCGCCCAAGGCCTTGGCCCCCGCCGGACTTCCGGCGAACACGGCCTTGGCCATTCGGGCCAAGATCCGATTGGCCACGCCGGGATGGCTGTTCGACTCGTGGACAAACAGGGGAATTCCCCGAAGCCAAGCCGCGAAACCAGTGGGCAAGCAGACATAACCACCGGTTGCAAACACCGCCTGGGGCTTTTCACGACCGAGAATTTCAAGGGCGCTCTTCACCGAAGACCATGCCGCAAACGGAAGCGCGAGATTTTTCCACCAGCGCGACCGGTGCAAAGGCACGGCCGGAACTGGACAGAATTTGACGTTCGATTGAATTGCCAAACGCTCTTCCATGCTGTTCGGCCGCCCGATCATGAACACGTCGGCTCCATGCACCGTGCGCAAGACATTGCCCACCGCCAAGGCGGGAAACACATGACCACCCGTTCCCCCACAGGCTAGAGCGATTTTGGTCATGCCCATGCATCCCTCCGCGACGAAGGGGGAATGGCTTTTCGGATGGCGCTGGAAGAAAATGGCGAAGTCACGGCCTTCACCACAATGGATTCTTCGTCCACCCGACGGGAGAGGTTCAACAACAGGCCCAAGGCGATCATCGAAAAGGTCAGGTTCGAGCCACCGTAGCTGACAAACGGCATGGGCAGACCGGTGGTCGGCATCAAGCGGGTGCAGACCATCGCGTGAAGAGCCGCGTACAAACCCAAGGCACAGGTCAGTCCCACGGCCAGCAACCGGTTCAGGTTGTCGCGAGACTGGGTGGCAATCCGCAAGCCCCGCCACACCAAAAGGAAAAAGAGTCCTAATGTGGAAAGAGTTCCACAAAGACCCAACTCTTCCCCAAGCACCGCAAAAATGGTGTCGGTGTAGGGCTCCGGCAAATGCAGCAACTTGGCGGTGCCGCGCCCCAGGCCCACACCGCTCACTCCGCCATTTCCCAATGCGATCATGGCCTGGAGCGATTGCAGAGCGCTTCCCTTGGCATGGTCTTCGGGATGCAGGAAGGCGTTCCAGCGGGCCAACCGGTAGGGTTGCAAAACCATGATCACAGACAAGGCGACAACGGCCAACAATCCCATTCCCGCCACATGCTTCCACGACATCCCGGCGGCCAGGATCACCGCAAAGGCCACCATCGAAAGCGCCGTGGCGGTCGAGAAATTGGGTTGCAAAATGATCAGTCCGCACATCAGGCAGGTCTTCCAAAGCGCCGGGACCAGACAAGCGAGGTCGTCCATTTTGAAATCGGGACGCGAGCCCATCCAAGCCAGGTGCACGATCAGGGCGAGCTTGGCGAATTCCGAAGGCTGCAACGAGAACATGGCCAAGCTGATCCAGCGCTTGGCGCCGTTCACCGAACCCACCGAATGGGAGGCGACCGTAAAGGCCAGCAATCCAATTGCCAGCCAATAGGCCCATCGCGAGGCGCTTCCCAACCACGATGGCTTGATGAGAAAGGCCGCCAGAAATGCGAACAACCCGACTCCCACGCGAATCAAATGATCGCCCAAGACGCGTTCTTCTCCCCAGCTCCACCGGATCACGCTGTAACCGGACGAAGCGCTGTAAATCATGGTGGTTCCAATGACCACCAATCCCAGCGCTGCCGATAGCAGGATCCAATCCGGTGAGAGGGGAGAAGAGTTTTTCATGCGTCCAAAAACGCTTCCGCGAAAACCACGCCGCGACGCGTCACGCCATCGGCCAAGGCAGCAGGAAAGCATCCCGGGCTGAACAAAACTTGTCCCCCAGCCGGAGTGCACTCCAAAGCGAGCATTGCCGCCGCCTGGAGAGTGGACGAGCGCCGGACATCGGAAAGCTGCGACCATGCCGACACGATCCATTCCGGTGTTTGGGGCAGCAACACGATGCGCGAAGCTCCGCCACGCACGCGATCCAACAGTTCGAACCCCGCATGGAAGCCGGGACCTCCCGTGACGAGCGTCACTTTTTGGTCGAACGCCGAAAGGGCTCGCGATAGGCCTTCCGAAGTGCAGGAGGATCCGTCGTCGAACAAGGCGATGCCGCGATTTTGACCAGCCCATTGGATGGAATGGGAAGGTCCCGTCCACGAGTAGACCAATTCGCGCAACACCTTGGGGTCGATTCCCCACGAAATCGCCGCCGCCACCGCCGGAAGCACGGCCTCCAGATGTCGCATCCCTGGAATTCGCAAATTTCGCACGGGTCCCAAAACGTGGGCGCGGCCTTCGTTTGCCGCGATCAACAGCCCGTGGCGCAGGTAGGATCCTTTCCAAACCGGCCGATCCAGGGACCAGCTCCACTCCAGGATGGACTCGCCGTCCTGCTCGCGCGTTTCGTTCGAACGCACACCAGGCATCCCGATCGTTTCCACACGCGAGGCATCGGCTTCCACGACAAAATCCGTCGAAGCCGGCAACGAACGCCCCGGAGTCGCTTCCAAAATTTCTGGCGGCCGATGCCCGGCGGGAATGCCCTCGGCCAAACGCCGGAGCAGGTGGGCACAGGCAAAGCGAAGGTCGGCCCCCGAGACCACCACGGTGCGCGGAATGCGAATTTCGGTCGGGTTCGCGACAACGGTCATGCGGGTTCTCCGGGATGGATGACGATGGGTGTTGAAAGAAGTCGTTTGACGATGGTGTCCAGCCGCAAGCCGTGGGAAGCCTTCACCAGGACCGCATCGCCTTCGGCGACGGTCTCCAGAAGCTGGGCTTCCAATTCCGACTTGTCGAGGAAGTGGCGGATTTTGGTTTTGCTCATTCCCGACGATTTGGCGGAAAGGGCGATGTCCTTGGCCCGAGGGCCGATGCACCAAAGCTGATCAAGCTCCATCTCGGAAGCCAATTGGCCGATCCCGCGGTGCATTTCGCGCGAATCTTCTCCCAGCTCCAGCATGTCGCCCAAGACCGCGATCCGACAACCTTGGACTGCGATGCTCGACAAAATTTGCAAGGCCGATCGCACGCTGGGGGGATTGGCGTTGTAGCAGTCGTCGATGATTTTGACGCCGTTGGCCAAAAGCACGTTCATGCGGCCATCGACGGCGCGAAACGATTCCAAGGCATCGCGAATCTGGCCCTTGGGAATCCCCAAGTCCATTCCCACACAAATGGCCGCCAGAGCGTTGTACACGTTGTGGACACCCACAACACCCAGCGAAAAACGAGTCCGGCCGATCAAAAAGGATCCGCATCCCTGGTCGTCGAAACTCAAGTGAGCCGGGCGCACTTGGCCGCGGTTCAAGCCAAAACCCAACACCGAATATCTCGCGTTGGTCCGCACCTTCTGCAAGTAGGGATCGTCAGCGTTCAACACCAACGTTCCGCCCTTGCACAACCCGACAGATACTGTCAATTCCTCGTCCCGCACCGTTTCCAAAGTCTTGAAAAATTCCATGTGCTCGTGACCGATGTTGGTCAGCACGGCGATCGAGGGCGCCACGGCAAGGGACAACGGCGCCAACTCGCCCGGTGAACTGGTTCCCAGTTCAATCACCGCGGTCTTGTGCTGCTGTCCGATGCGCAGGAGTGTCATGGGCACTCCGACATGGTTGTTGAAATTGCCTTCGGTTTTGAGGACCGGGCCCTTGGCGGCCAGAACCCGAGCCACCATCTCCTTGGTGGTCGTCTTGCCGTTTGATCCGGCGATGGCCACCCGAGGGATGCGATGGCGCAAGGCGTGGCGCGAGGCCACCTTCAAGAAAGCCTGGCCGACATCGTCGACCGGGATGTAGACGCGTACCGGACGCGACAAATCCGAACCCCTGGCGAGGAGGCTGTCACTTAGCCATTTCTTTTCCACCACAGCGGCGATCCCCCCCTTCTCGAATGCTTGCTCCACGAAGTCGTGGCCATCGAAACGCTCCCCCTTCAACACCCAAAACACATCCCCTTTGACCAGGCTTCTGGTATCGGTGCAAACCTGCACCTTGCGATCGCGGCGGGGACGCGGCGAACCAACCGGTTCTGCCCCCGACCATTCGACCAATTCCTGCCATTGCAGGCCGCTCATGCGCAGTCTCCCAAGGCGTCAAAGGCCGCTTGCAGTTCCTTGACGTCGTCGAACGGCCGTTTCTCGGTCCCGATGATCTGGTAGTCCTCATGGCCTTTGCCGGCCAGCACCACCAAATCTTGCGGGCCGACCATCCCCACGGCTTGGGCAATCGCTTGGCGTCGATCCGAAATCCGATGGACTTGAGTTCCGGCGGGAATGCCTTGAAGCACCTCGGACAAAATCGCTTCGGGATTCTCGGTGCGAGGATTGTCGCTGGTCACCAAAACCACATCCGCCAAACGCGAGGCAATGGTTCCCATCAGCGGACGCTTGCCCTTGTCGCGATCTCCACCGCAACCAAAAACGCACACAATTTTTCCGGCCACCAACGGACGCAGGCCGGTCAACAGCCGCTCCAAGGCGTCGGGAGTGTGGGCGTAATCGACCACCCCAAGACGAGCTTTTGACCGGATGACTTGGCCTCGCCCGGGAACCGTCGTTTTCGCGGCAGCGCGAACCACCGCTTGGGGATCGATACCCAACTCCAGCGCAGCGGCGGCGACGCCGGCCAAATTCCGGGCAAACACCTCACCCACCAAGGGACTGGAGAGGGTGAGGTCAGTCTTCCCCGAAACCAAACGAAAGCAATTGCCTTCCAGATTGGTTTCCAGATCGAACACCCGCCAGGCGGCTTTGGAATCGGTGAACGAAATGCCCTTGCAGCGATCGCCCAGGTGGCTTGCCAAAATCCGTCCATAGGCATCGTCGAGGTTGACGATGGCGATTCCGTTGGGCTTGAGGGAACGCGTGAACAACTTGCTTTTGGCAGCGAAATATTCGGGAAGCGATCCGTGGTAGTCCAGGTGATCGCGCGTCAGGTTGGTGAACACCGCAGCGTCGAAGGCAAGCCCTCCAATCCGTCCTTGGTGAAGGGCATGGCTGGACACCTCGACGACCAACGATTTCGCCCCGGCATCGCGGGCGTCGCGCACGAATTTCCACAGCTCGACCGCGTCGGGCGTGGTCATTTCCGCCTTCTTCTCCTCCAAAGGATGCCGGACCACGGCGGTGGAGGAAAGGGCCGGTGCCAAACCCGCTTCGCGAAAGATCGCGTCGGCGAGATAGACAGAACTTGTCTTGCCATTGGTTCCGGTGACCGCCATCGACAACATGCCCGAATCGGGGGTTCCCTGAACAATCCGGCTCAGGGGCCCCACCGCCGACTGGGCCGACAGCACCAGCACATGGTTGGGACGCAACGCAAATTCCGCTCGATCGGTGAGCACCGCGACACACCCTTTGGCCAAGGCCTTTTCCGACCAATCATTGCCATCTTGGAGCGTGCCCCGTAGCGCACAAAACAAGCTTCCAGGACGGGCTTGGCGCGAATCGGCCACCACCGCCTGGACATCCACATGGGGAATCTGACTGAGGGCGGGAACACCCGCTTGGTGAAGAAGGTCCGACAGATTGATCATCCCGGAACCTCCAAGCTTGCCAGTTCCTTGGCATTCTGGGTCGTGTCCGTTTGGATCCCGTGGACACTCTTGAGCCAGGAAGCCAGAACTCCAGGTGCATCGGGAGTTCCTTCTCCCCATGGCAACTGCGGGTCTTCCGCGGCGAACCGCGCGATTTTCGCAAACGCCGGGGCCGCTGCCAATCCACCCGTGTGGCCATTTTGGCTCGGGTCGTCGATCACGACCAAGCAGACCAAAGCCGAGGGCCGGGTTTGGATGACTCCGACAAAAGAGGCCATGAAGCGATCTTGGAAGTATTTCCCCGAAGCGACATCCACCTTTTGGGAAGTTCCCGTCTTGCCGGCCACATGCACGCCCGGAAACGAGGCCAACCTGCCCGTGCCTTTTTCCACCACACTGCCCATCGCCTTCAACACGCCCGCGGCAGCCTCTTTGGACACCACTTGGCGCACAGCGCGCGCGGGGTATCGCTCGATGGTGTCTCCCGCCTCATCGACCAGCGCGCGCACCAAGCGCGGCCGCATCAACATGCCCCCGTTGGCCAATGCCGCATAGGCCACCGCCAATTGTAGCGGAGTCACGGTCACTTCTTGTCCGATCGCCAAAGTGGGCAAAGTGCGAAGGGACCATTGGTCGACCGTCCGCAGGATCCCTGCTTCTTCCCCTGGCAGATCGATTCCGGTTGGGGTTCCAAATCCAAAATCGCGAGCCGCCTTGTAAAGCCTTTCGGGTCCGACGCGACCGGCAATTTGGGCGAAGCAAACATTGCTCGATTGTTCCAGGCACCATTCCACATTGAAGTCGCCCAAATGGGGATGGGCATCGCGGATGGGGCGAAGCCCATCGCCTGGATCCCAAGACGGCTTGACGGAAATCATGGTTTCCAGATCGACCACGCGACCATCCAACGCCGCAGCCAAGGTGAAGGCCTTGAAGGTGGAGCCCGGTTCATAGGTGCGCTGGATCAGTCCCACATCGACCCGGCCCCTGGCCATTTCCAGGCGGTTGGTGGGGGCCGGAACCGAAGCCGCGGCCACGACATCGCCACTGGACACATCCATAACCACCGCCACTCCGCCCTTGGCCCCGTGCAACAGAACCGCCTCGGCCAAGTCCTTTTCCACTTCCACCTGCAAGCCGGGATGCAGGGTCGTCACGATCGAATAGCCGGGACTGGCTCCCGCCCCTTCCTGGTCGAACGTGGGCCAGGGTTGCCCGCGACCGGTGCGTCGCGCCACCCGCCATCCGGCAGTGCCGCGCAACTTGCCATCGAAATGGTATTCCAAGCCCATCAACCCAGATCCATCGCGCCCCACCAACCCGAGGATCGGCAAAGCCATTTGGCCCCAAGGCCATTCCCGCGCTCCCGAAGGTCCGTCGGTGGCCAACACAGAACCGTCGGTGGCCAGAATCGATCCTCTGGGAGCCGATAGCAGTTGGCGAATGCGGGACTGGGCCCGCGCCTGCTCGCGCAATTCCCCGGCCTGAAAGATCTGGATCCAAATCAACCGCCCGGACAACACGGTGAACAAAAGCACGAACGCCATGCGCAACAGCCGGATACGCCATTCCATCATGGATGCACCGCCGTGGTTTCCGGCTCAGGCAGACGGAATTGGCGATCGGGTCGTTTGTAACCCAAAGCCATCGCGCGTCGGCCCACCACGGCGGGTTGCCGTTGGGCTCCAATGCGCGCTTGGAGTTGAAGCACGCTGTCCATCAACAGGCGCTCCTGGACAGTGGCCTTTTCCAAACCTTTCTCCAACTCGACGTGACGGGTTTGGCGCCAAACACAGCCCACCATCACGGCACCCACCAGTCCCACCACCAACAACACGCCCAAGATCCCCGCCATCGCGGCACCACGTCGCTTTTCGATGACCCGCAACTGGGCCGAGCGGGCCCGGGGGTTTTGGGCAACCTCTTCTTTGGACGGATCTTCGCGGCGCACCACCCAGACCCCTTGCATCGCCGGACGGTTTCCGTAAATGTCGCGGGGCGCGTCGTGATCATCGCCGATCAAACCACGCAATAGGTTCTTGGCGAGCCGGTCTTCCACCGAGTGGTAGGTGAGCACGGCGATCCGCCCACCAGGAGCCAAACGCCCGAAGGCCGCGGGCAAGGCCGTGCGAATTTCCTCCAGCTCGTTGTTGACCACCATGCGAAGGGCCATGGAAAGACGCGCCATCTCGCGCGGCCGATCGCGCATGCCGCGCGGAAAGGCCCCCAGCAAGGCGGCTTCCAGATCATCGGAAGTCAAGTCGCGTTCGGCGGCGATCTTGGCGAGGTGGCGGCAGACCAATCGCGACCGAGGCACATCGGCCAAATCGGACAATCTCCGCCCAAGCTCGTCGGGATCGGTTTCGCAAAGGATGGAACGAAGATCACGGGGATCGTCTGGATCCATCCGCAGATCGAGTCGAACTCCCGGGCGAATCGTGAAGCCGCGCTCGTTCTCGTCGAGCTGGCGGCTCGAAACCCCGAAATCGAAAAGAAAACCCATCGCCCCCTGTGTCTCGGGTAACTGATCCAAGGCGGAGAACGGAGTGTGGATAGAATGGAAGCGCACGTCGGAGGCGAGCCGCTCGCGCGCCACGGCCAGCGCCTGGGTGTCGCGGTCCAGCCCGAGAACCTGACAGGAATTGTCCAACACCTCCAGCAAGGCCTGGCTGTGTCCGCCATCGCCCAGGGTGCAATCGACCCAGGTTCCCGGACCGGGAGCATTCAACAATTGCGCGATGCGTCCGGCGAGCACCGGCTGGTGGCGGATCACACTGGCCCCATCGGCACTTGAAGAGTGTCCAAAAATCCGTCGAAGCCCGGAGTCGCGCCTTCGCCCAAAATCTCGGATTCGAAGCGCGACGGATGCATCAGCGAAATACGGTCGCCTTCGCCCACGAAGGTCACGCGACCTTCAAGGGCGGCCCATTCGACCAAGCGCGGCGGGAGCGTGAGACGGTTTTGTTCATCTAGCTCGGAACTGGCCGCCAAGGCCGTGAGGCGGCGGATGTGATTGGCGAGTTCAGGGGTGCGCTCGCGGTTTTGGAGAGACCGGATCATTCGTTCAAAAGCAGGCGCATCGAACAACAGCAATGTGGCATTGGGTCCAGGAACGACAACGACCTTCCCATCCGCCCCGGCGGGCAGCTCTCGACGCAATTCTCTGGGAAGATTCGTTCTCCCCTTGGCGTCGATGGCGACGGTACTGTGGCCGTAAAACACCTGCTATAGATCCTCCATAACAACCCGCAATTACCCACGGGCACCCACAACTAATACCTTTTCCCCAAACGACTCTGCAAGAACACGGGCTTCGAGTGGGACAAGGTCGAATCATCGCGGTCCGGAGAAACCTCAGATTCCACAACATCTTGTGGCAATGACGATTTATTTAACAAGATCATCCACTCAAACGCTTTAGTTATATTGTCTCCACCAAGTCACCCACATTTATTCCACATTCAATCCACACTATTCACAATAAGGGTGATTGAATCGCGGCCAGGAATCCCGTACATTCAGTACATGAATCCATCACCGGAAGTTCTTGGCACCCATCAGAAGGCTCTTCAAGTCAACCTCGACCCGCGTCGCTACGGCACCTTTGCCGAGATCGGAGCGGGCCAGGAGGTTGTGCGTTGGTTTTTCCGGGTAGGCGGCGCCGCGGGCACAATCTCCAAATCGATCAGCGCCTACGACATGACAGTTTCTGACGCCATCTACGGCAAATGCGATCGGTATGTGGCTCGGCCGCGTTTGCAGAGCATGCTTGACTATGAATTCCGGCTGAACATGGATCGCCTCAAGGACGCTCGAGGCGATTCCACCGCCTTTTTCGCCTTCGCCGACACCGTCTCGGCCCGCAACTTCAAGGGCACCAACGAGCAACACGGCTGGATGGGCGTGAAGTTCCAGGCCCACCCCCGCGACGAGGCCTCCCAAATCACCCTCCATGTGCGGATGCTGGACAACGAGAACCTGCTCCAGCAAGAAGCCTTGGGGATTGTGGGGGTCAATTTGCTCCACGGGGCCTTCTTCTTGTCCCACGAACCAGAGAGATTGGTGGAATCTCTACTCGATGGACTTTCGACCAACCGGATCGAAATCGACATGGTCGAGTTTTCGGGAATCGAGTTCCGCCATGTCGACAACCGCTTGATGAGCCTGAAGCTGGTGGAGCTGGGGCTTTCCAAGGCCGCCATGTTTTCCGCCAAGGGCGAAGTCCTGCAGCCTTCCGAAGCATTTTACAAACGACAAGTTTTGGTCGAACGCGGCAGTTTTCGTCCGATCTGTACGGTGAATCTGGACATGATGGAATCGGCGTTGGACAAACTCAAATCGGAATCCGTTCTGGATGGATCCGACGAAGTGGTCGAGGTGATGGAGATCACCATGTCAAATCTTGTCGATCCGGAAAAAAAGTCGATCGACCACCGCGACTTCCTGGCCCGCGCCGACATGCTGGCCGCCTGCGGCAAGACGGTTCTGGTCTCCGACTTTTCGGAATACTTTCGACTGGGCGCTTACCTATCCCGCTGGACCACCAAACGGATCGCCCTGGTGATGGGAGCGAAGTCCCTATTACAACTGTTCGACGAGTCCTTCTACCAAAACTTGGACGGCGGCATCTTGGAATCCTTTGGCCGCCTGTTCAAGCACGACCTCCATCTGTACATCTACCCCTGGAAGGATCCCGAGTCGGTCGAGCTGCGCACCGCCGCCAACTTGCCGCTCCAAGGTGGATTGGCCACTCTGCACAAATACCTGATGGATCGCGGCGTGATCGTGCCCCTGGACCACTACGACCCCGCCTGCCTGGAGGTTTATTCCCGAGAGGCCTTGGCCAAGATCGCCAAGGGAGACGATTCCTGGATCCAGATGGTGCCCCCCCAGGTCGCCGAGGTGATCCAGAAAAACGGGTATTTGGGGTACCGGAAAAAGACACCATAGGGATCGGCCCCCTGTGGGGATCGGGCATGCCCGATC
>CAIKAA010000478.1 GCA_903825275.1 uncultured Fibrobacterota bacterium
AACTCGTCTCGGCATCGTGACCGACATTTTATCCGCCTCCGAGTGCTCGCCCGTCCTGTCCCACATTCGCAGCATCCACACAAAACCAAATCAATGGTAGCGTAATTAGTACCGTTTCCAGCACCACCGGGAGATGCCTTCATGAACCCAGCGCGCCCATTCCTCCGCCACTTCTCCTTCCTCTTCGCCCTCGCCTTGACCTTGCTGTTCGCGATCCCCAACTTGCTATTGCATCTCCCTCCCACTTCCCTGGCCCCCGCCAGCCGCGTCCGCGAGCGTGACATTGTCGCCCAATTGCGCTTCCTCCAAGACGCCATCGATTATGGCGCCGCGCGCGACATGCAGCGTCTCTACCCCGAAGGCTTCTTTTTCCAACATGTCCTGACTGGACTTGCCTGGTGCGATCTGGCCCGCTCCAGTGACGATACGGCATTGCGACGCGAGGCGTCTGTGGCGGCTAGAAAGGCTTTACAAGTGATCGAATCGGAGGAAGGCATCCGCATTTTCCCCAAGGAAGTTACGCCAAAGTACGGGGTTTTTTGGGCGGCTTGGACCAGCCTTTTGCGAGGCAGGATTGTTGCGCTGGAACGGGTAAAGACAGATTCTGACCTATTTAAGAAGTGGCGCAACGGCTTGGACGAAATCGCAATGGCCTTCGAAGCAACAGAAAACCCTTACCAACCGTCCTATGTGGGCATGGCCTGGAGCGGTGACAACGTGATGGCGATGCTCGCCCTCGCCTCGTACGATCAACTATTGGATACCATCCGATACCAGGCTGTCACGCGCCGGTGGGTAACCAACGTGCGCGCCAGGCTCGATCCGATCACCGGAATGCCTCCCTTTGAATTGGAACATCCGAGCGGGAAGGTAGTCAAATCGACTCGCGGTTCCAGTCAGACCTTATTTGCGTGGGCCATGACGGAAATTGACGCCACCTTTGCGCGCGAGCAGTACCTGCATCTGCGCGACCACTTCTACGCACAACGCTTCGGGTTACCTGTGGTTCGTGAATTTCCCTCGGATTCCGCAGGTCTTGCCGATTACGATTCCGGGCCAGTTTTCTGGGGTGTGGGAGCCTCAGCAACCATCGTGACCCTCGCGACCGCGCGTCGTTTCGGAGATACCAATTTCGCCCAGGCATTAGAATCAACCATTCGCTTTTTTGGATTCCCGATCAGCTGGAATGACCGCACCGCATTTGCTTTGGGTCAGATGCCCGTGGCCGATGCCTGGATCGCCTGGGCGCGCACCTCTACACCCTCGACAGATATCCATGTGCAGCCATGGGATATTCCCTTTTGGT
Organism: uncultured Fibrobacterota bacterium; assembly: GCA_903825275.1. GTDB lineage: Bacteria > Fibrobacterota > Fibrobacteria > UBA5070 > UBA5070 > UBA5070. Next base: position 1,307 of record CAIKAA010000478.1, read on the forward strand.
GGGCTTGGCCAATCCATTTCCTATCCCTTGCGCTACTTTGCATTGCCTGGAAGATTTGGTTCGCGGTGCGGAAACGGGCTTGAGAATTTGGTACCCCCAAATTGCAAGCTTGCTCAAGGCATCCGCCCGAAATGTGCGGCAAATTCCGTCAACGCCTTGATCGTCGATCCCCGCGGCAGGGATGCCGGCCGACAGGCCCAAGACCCCACAGGCGCAGCCGAGGAGGCTTGGCAGGCAGCCCAGCCCTGGTGAATCGCCCCTCTCTGGCGCTGGGAGAGGGGCAGCCTGCCGTAGGCTGGCGGGGTGAGGCAGGGAGGCGCCCTTTCGAGTTGAATCGATCCGAGCTATTTTTCTGACTGGGTGAGAGTACCGGGCCGCGCCCGAGATTTTCTGCCTCCGAACCACCCCGGAGAGACCATGGACACCACATGCATCTCTGGAGCAGAAATTGAAGAAGACAAATTCCGACAACGGCGTCGCATCGAACGATGACACGCTTCACGCCGAGCTGCGCGACATGATCGCGGGCAGCCGTTCGCGCTTGGCCGCGACGGTGAACAGTGAACTGACCCGCTTGTATTGGGCCGTGGGAGAGCGGTTGAGGCGGGAGGTGCTTGGCGGTGAGAGGGCCGAGTACGGGGCCAAGATCGTCGCCCGTCAAGGCGAGAAACTCGCGGCGGAGTTTGGGCGCGGGTTCGAGGCCAAGAATCTGCGGCGGATGATTCAGTTCTGCGAGGCCTTTCCCGAAGTCCAGATTGTCGTGACACTGTCGCGACAATTGAACTGGAGCCAATTCGTCTGCCTGATTCCGCTTCGAAACGAAGAATCACGCCTGTTCTACGCCCATGCCTGCGTCGAGTCGCGGTGGAGCGTTCGCGAACTGCGACTGGCCATCGAGCGCAAGACTTACGAGCGCACGGCGATCGCGGCAAACGCGACGACAGGGATTGCGGCGGTTGGTGGCGGTGGAGCTCAAGTTGGGGCGATTCATGGCCTCGCATAAAGGGCAGATGGAGTTGTACCTGAAGTGGCTCGATCGCTATGAGCGGCAGCAAGGTGAGGAAGCGCCGATCGGGCTCATCCTGTGCGCGGGTAGCAGCAAGGAGCAAGTGGAGCTGTTGCAGGTGCAGAAGGATGGAATCATGGTCGCCGAATTCTGGACCGAGCTGCCGCCTCGGGAAGAACTGGAGAGCAGGTTGCACACGGCCCTGGCCGAAGCCCGCGAGCGCTTGCGCAGGCGAGGTCTGTTGGAGTTGTGAGCCTGAGCTGGTTGCGGAAAGAGGACAGGGCGGGCTTACCCCCCTTCACCTCAGGCTGTACCACACCCCGCGCCCACTTCCGTGCTGATCCAGTGTGCCCCGTTCCACCAAGCTCCGGAAATGCTGTTTGAGCGTGTTGCGGCTGGCACCGGTCAGCTTGGTGGCGCCACCGATGGTGACGCGTCCGTGCTCGCGGGCGAATTCGACGATCTTGAGGGACAGCTCGGGAAGCGTGGCCAAGACAATCCGCTCGCGGTCAATTTTTGTCTCCAGTCGGCGCACCTGCTCCGACAGGGACCCGAGAAAAAACTCCAGCCACGGTTGCCAGTTGGGGGTCTCGGTGCGGATCGTTCCTTGAGTCTGGCGCAGGGCGAGATAGTAGGCTTCCTTGTTCTGTTCAATCACGCTTTCCAGCGAGCTGTAGGGAACGTAGGCGTACCCCGATTGGAGAAGCAAGAGCGTGGTCAAGACGCGGCTCAATCGTCCGTTGCCGTCTTGGAACGGATGGATTTCCAAAAACACCACCACGCAGATGGCAATGATCAAAAGGGAATGGAGGCGGCCCGAATCGCGTTCGCGACCAACCCAGGTGACAAGTTCCGTCATGAATCGGGGGGTGTCAAAGGGCGATGCGGTCTGGAACACGATCCCGATCTGGGCACCCGTCTCGTCGAACGCCGCGACGCTGTTGGAATTGGTCTTGTAGTTGCCGCGATGCCAAGCGTCTTTCTCGCTGTGGCGCAACAAGATCTGGTGCAACTGCTTGATGTGGTTTTCGCGAAACGGAATGTCGCCATAGGACGCGAAGACCAGGTCCATCAATTCGGCGTAGCCAGCCACTTTCTGCTCGTCGCGGGTCGCGAAGGATTTGATCTGGAGGTTCTGCAAGAGCTGTTCCACCTCGCGATCGGTCAGCTTGCTGCCTTCGATCCGGGTCGAGGATCCGATGCTTTCGATGGTGGCCACGCGTCGCAGCGCCGTCAAGCGATCGGGGGCCAGGGTGCCAAAGGCT
>CAIKAA010000479.1 GCA_903825275.1 uncultured Fibrobacterota bacterium
CTCCAAAGCTTGGTTTGTTGCCATGATCCTAGATCCCGCGGTAGAGAGGGATGCAGCGCGCCCAGAACGCGTAGCAGATTGGTTTGGCAGGCGACGAGGCGATTGCATGCTCCTCCCATTCTGCGAGCAGGCAGAATGGGAACCCTGGTCAAACGCGGTGAGGACCGATCCCCAGGTTCACACCAGCTATCGAGTCACCCGAATGGGCGACAAACGGTACGAACCAAGATGGGATGCGGGCTGGGTGGCATGGCCGCACTTTTGGCAGGGCGATGCTCGCCCTGAGCCTGTCGACCGCCATGTGCTGAAACTGGCTGCGGGGCACCTTCGGTGCCAAGGGCGCCCGGTTCTATTGCGGGATCTAGGATGATGGGAAAGTCGCCCGGCAGCTGGCTTCCAGAGGGGGCACTTCCTCCGGAACCCTTGCTGAACAGCCCTAGCTATCGTTCCCGCTTCCAGCGCACCTTCCCCTTCTTTCCTGCGGAAGGATGGCTTGGTTTCGACGGATAAAACGTTCCTTGGAAGAGGAAAGCGTCTTGTAATATTCTGGCAAGCGATTTGTGCCATTTGCGAGATGGATTCGTCATTGGAAATGACAAGAATTGGATGATCTGGTTTGACTGGTTGGAATTTCAGTTGGCACGTGGATCGCAATAGGATTCCACATCGCTCGACATTCTCGGCCTGAGTCGCTCCGAGCAACAGGAACGGGAATGGGACCTCCAAGCCGCGATGCGGCTTCCCAATCGGAGAACTCCCATGACCCAGATGCCTGACAATTCCCGTCGTGACTTCCTTAAAAAGACAATATTTGCCGCCGGTGCCTTCTCGGTGGCCTCGGTTTTTCCTCCGTTTGCTCGATCAGCTTTTGCTGCCGGGGAAACGTTGGAAACCACTGGTTGCAAATTGGGTTTCATCGCCCTCACCGACTGCTCGCCACTGGTGGTCGCCAAAGAAAAAGGGTTTTTCGCCAAGCATGGCATGAGCGATGTGCAAGTGATCAAGCAAGCTTCTTGGGGAACCACGCGCGACAATATCGAGCTGGGAAGCGGAGGCGGGGGCATCGATGGCGCCCACATTCTCTCGCCACTTCCCTATGCCATGACTCTGGGTTTGGTGACCAAGGGGAACCGGCCGGTTCCCATGTACGTGATGGCGCGATTGAATTTGAACGCCCAGGCAATTTCTGTCGCCGATAAATATCGCGATCTCAAAGTCACCGTCGATGCCAAACCGCTCAAGGCCCAGATCGATCTTATGCGGCGCAAAGGCGCTCCCGGCTTGAAGATGGCGATGACCTTCCCGACCGGGACCCACAATTACTGGGTTCGCTACTGGCTAGCCGCTGCTGGCATCGACCCCGACAAGGACGTGAGCACGATCGTGGTGCCACCCCCGCAAATGGTGGCAAACATGCGGGTGGGAAACATGGACGCTTTTTGTGTGGGGGAACCCTGGAACCAACAACTGATCAACCAACGCATTGGGTACACTGCTTGCACCACCCAGGACCTTTGGAAGGACCATCCGGAAAAGTGTTTGGGGATGCGCAAGGATTGGGTGGATGCCAATCCTCGCTCGGCCAGAGCGCTTTTGTGCGCCATTCTTGAAGCCCAAGTTTGGTGCGATCAGCCTGCCAACAAATTGGAATTGGCGCAAATCGTCAGCGGAAGAAATTGGATCGGTGCCCCTGTGGGCGATTTGCTCCCGCGCTTGAAGGGCGATGTCGATTACGGCGATGGGCGCAAGCATGCTGGCGACCCGATGCTGTTTTGGTCCAAGAACGCATGTTACCCCTACAAGAGCCACGACAAGTGGTTTTTGGCCGAAACCCGTCGCTGGGGTTTTCTGCCCAAGGGCGTGGAATACGACAAAGTTGTGAACCAAGTGAATCGGTCCGACATCTGGCGGGAATGCGCCCACAAGATCGGCCAAGAGGTGCCCTCGGGTGAATCGCGTGGGATCGAACATTTTTTCGATGGAGTAGCCTTTGATCCAGCCGATCCCGAAAAATATTTGGCTACGCTTGGAATCAAGAACCTCAACGGCGCAAAAAAGGCGTAGGAGGCTTTCCATGACCGCCATCGCCTTGGAAACGAGCAAACAAACCAAACCAATTTTGGATCCTCCCGTAAATTTGTCAGAAAATGACAACCATCAACCATCGCAAAAGCCGAAGGCCGAGGTAGGCCGGGACCGAGCAGATGAGGAGAAAGTTCGCGAGCGGTTGCGTTTGTTGGTCTTTCCTTCGGTGAGTCTCTTCCTCTTGTTGTTTGTTTGGGAACTGTACTCGCGCCAAAACGGAGTCACCCTTCCTGGACCTACGGCGGTGTTTCGCGATTCCCATCACCTGATCTTCCACCCCTGGTTTGACAACGGGGCCAACGATAAAGGGCTGGGGTGGCAGATATTGGCCTCCCTCAAGCGCGTCGCGATCGGGTACACAGCGGCCGCGGTGGTGGGGATCGTGTTGGGCTTTATGTTGGGCAAACTGCGCGGAATGCGACAGGGTTTGGACCCGTTGATCCAGGTGTTCCGTACCGTTCCTCCCTTGGCGTGGTTGCCTATTTCGTTGGCCATCTTCGCGAAATCGGAACCGGCGGCGATCTGGGTGATTTTCATCACCGCGATCTGGCCGATTTTGATCAACACCTCGGTGGGGGTGATGCGAATGCCTCGGGACTACGAAAACGTGGCCCAGGTGTACGAGATCCGCGGTTGGAGATACCTGACCTTGGTTTTGCTTCCGGCCACTGCTCCCTACATGTTCACGGGGTTGCGGATTGCGGTGGGCATGGCCTGGCTGGGCATCGTGGCCTCTGAAATGCTGACTGGCGGCGTGGGCATCGGGTTCTTCATCTGGGATGCCTGGAATTCTGGCCGGGTATCGGACATCATCGTCGCCCTCGCCGGGGTGGGGTGCACGGGATTGGCTTTGGATCGGGCGGTGGCTTTGGTCGCCAATCTGGTGGGCACCCAAATCGACTGAAGGTTTGCAATCTGCGAAAGGCAATTACATGAACGAAGAAAAATTTGTCGAGTTCAGCCGGATCCAGGTCGTGTTCGGATCAGGTTCTGGCCGTTATCACGCTTTGGACGGCGTGGACCTGGATTTGAACAAGGGGGAATTCGTAAGTCTGATCGGACATTCCGGTTGCGGCAAATCCACGTTGCTCAACCTGCTTGCGGGATTGCAATTGCCGACCGAGGGATTGGTCCGAGTGGCAGGCAAGGCCGTGACCGGTCCTGGTTTGGATCGGGCGGTGGTCTTCCAAAGCCATTCCCTATTGCCTTGGCTTTCCGTCGAAGCCAACGTGCAAGTCGCCGTGGATTCCAAACATCCGGATCTACCCAAAAAACAGCGAAGGGAAGAAGCCCTGCGACTGGTGGAAATGGTCCATCTCCAGGATCATGCCACCAAAAAGCCGGGAGAACTTTCCGGAGGCATGCGCCAACGAGCGGGGATCGCACGGGCGTTTGCGGCCAAGCCCGAGGTGTTGTTGATGGATGAGCCGTTTGGGGCCTTGGATGCCTTGACGCGCGGCTCCATGCAGGACGAACTCACGGAGCTTTGGCAATCCCAACAAACGACCGTGTTGATGATCACCCATGATGTCGACGAAGCCATATTCCTGTCGGATCGCATCGTCTTGATGTCCAACGGTCCTCGGGCCAGGATTGCCAAACAGTGGTCGGTAAACATTCCCCGGCCACGCACGCGCGAGACCATGTTGGAACATCCCGAGTATCTCTTGCTCAAGCGAGAATTGATCCATTCCCTCAACGATTCCCATTTCTTGTCCGCTGCCTAATCCGATCCAGTCGGCCTCTCCGGGAGGCCTGTGATCGCCTGTTTTGGACTTCATTCCATGGAGCACCTCATGTACACCAAAAAAGAGGCCCTTGCCTCGCTGACACTGTGCGTCCTTTCCGGCTATTCCTGGTCCGCCGCCCCGGCCGAAAGCCCTTTCAGCCAGCCCCAACCCGCCTTCTATGGCCAAGTTCGACCTCGGATGGAACTCAACCACAAGATGTTGGCCGACACCTCCCCTTCTTCGGCCTACACGCTCTTGAGATCTCGGGTCGGATTCATGGCGGTCACTTCGGAATACTCCGAGGTCAAGATCGAATTGCAAGATTCACGGGTGTTGGGAGGTGAACCGGTCACGGGGTTCAACCAATCCAGCACCTCGATAGGCAACGGCAAAGGGGTGGATCTGACCCAGGGGTACGGGGCTTTGGAGTACCTGTTCGGCGAATCCAATTCGATCAAGACCGCCGTCGGGCGCATGAAAATGAGTTTGGGGGCGGGACGATTTTTGTCCACCTTGGAATGGAGCCCTACGGCTCGCCAGTTCGATGGTCTGGCCTCCAACATGCGAATCGACAAATTCAACCTGACCGGGTTTGGCTTCCAAGTCCGCGACACCACCAACTACGCCAACATTTTGGCCAACGACGTGTACACCCAGTTGTGGGGCCTTTATGCGAGCCTGCCCCTCAACGATTCTTTTACGGTGGAAGCCGGTGCCTTTTACGATCTGGGTCGCCAAGCCAATTTGGTCCCCTTGACTCCTGACACCACGGCAAACCACGACATCGTCACGTTGGATGGTCGGGCCGTCGGAAAGTTCGGGCCCGTGACGTTCGAACAGGAGTTTCTCTACCAATTGGGAGAAGCGAACGCTTACAAGAAGGGAAATCTTACGGTTGCGGCGTGGTACAACGCATCGCGCATCGGGCTGGCGATTCCCCAGGGAAAATTGAATTTGGGCTTGGACGCCATGAGTGGGGATGGATCTGTCACGGACGGTGAAATCAACCAATACCGCGCCCAATATTGGTTTGGCCACCATTATTTCGGGTGGATGGATTACTTCCTCAACAATCCCAAGTTCGGCGTGGTCGATTCTCGCGTGGACCTCGAAATTCCGGTTGGCGAATTCGTTACTGCAAAAGCTCAGTACCATTCCTTCACCCCCCAAATCGGCACCAATCTCGGAGTGTCGCTCAAGCCCTATGGCCAAGAGATCGACGCCGAAATTCACGTGACCAAAATCCCTAAAACCTTGCTGGTTTTGGGAGCGGGCCTATTCTTGCCGGGAGAGGGGGCGTACTTGCTGCCGGGCAGCATCACCCAGGTCGCTTCCGGTTCGGTGAAGACGGGCCCGGGCTATTTCCTTTACTTCCAACCGACGTTCAATTTTTAACAACTCCGGATGCAGATTTACACGAGACAATCCTCGTGTAAATCCAGATGCGAAAATTGACAATGTTCAGTGCTTGATCCGGATTCCCCTGAGATCCAGAGATTGGCACAGGATGTGCATTCGATTCACCTGAAGCCTCCCGGCTCAGACGAAGAGGGAATACCGGTCCGCCCGGTCCGCTACGTCGCTTGATCCAAGCCTGACCTAGTCGGAAACTTGGATGATGGCGCTACGGACCAACGTCTTTTTGGACAAGGAGTTCCTTCCATGCAAATCAAAGAATTCATGAAGGCCGGACACCCTCCGACCCTCTTCGCTTCCTTTCTCTACTTCGACATTTCTTTCATGATCTGGGTGCTTTTGGGACCTTTGGGTGTGGCCATCGCGAAGGACCTCCACCTCTCGCCTTCCCAAAAAGGTTTCATGGTGGCGCTCCCGTACCTATCCGGAGCCTTTGCCCGTTTTTTCATGGGCATGGCGGTCGACCGCATCGGTGCCAAAGTGACGGGCGCCATTGGACAGATTTTGGTCATCGGTGGTTTGTCCTGGGCTTGGTTGTCCCACATCCAAACTCTTTCCGAAGTGCAAATATTGGGGCTTTTCCTCGGCATCGCCGGGGCCTCGTTTGCGGTCAGTCTGCCGTTGGCCTCGCGCTGGTACCCTCCTGAAGCTCAAGGCCTCGCGATGGGAATCGCCGGTGCGGGCAATTCGGGCACGGTGTTCTCTGCGCTGTTTGCACCGCTGTTGGCCAAGCATTTTGGATGGAACGCCGTCTTTGGAATGGCCTTGATTCCTGCCGTCGTGACCCTCGTCCTCTATTTGATTTTGGCCAAGGACGCTCCCCACCAGCCTCCTCCCAAAACCCTCAAGCAATATGGCGAAATGTTGGGAGACCGGGACACCTGGTGGTTCATGGCCTTCTACTCGGTGACCTTTGGTGGGTTTTCCGGACTGGCGGCGAGCTTGGTCATCTACTTCAACGCGCAATTCGGGATTGATGCGGTCCATGCGGGCTACCTCGCGGCTGGATGTGTGCTTGCGGGTTCGGTGGCGCGGCCGGTGGGTGGTCGCGTGGCCGATCGGTTCGGGGGAATTCGCACCTTGCAAATCCTGTACGGAGTGGTTGCCGTATCTTTGGCTCTGGTGACGATTTTCTACTCGAACTTGATCCTCACTCTGGTCTTCTTTGTCACGGGGATGCTGGGCTTGGGGATGGGCAATGGATCGGTATTCCAAATCATTCCGCAGCGCTTTCGCAAGGAGATCGGGATCATGACAGGACTTGTCGGCATGGCCGGGGGCATTGGGGGATTCTATCTCGCCACGTCGTTGGGAATGTCCAAGCAATTGACTGGTTCCTACCAAGCGGGCTTTTTGGTCTTCGTCGCCCTGGCGGTCTTCGCCCTCTTGGGATTGGTCGGTGTGAAGCGGCGTTGGCGCAGCACTTGGGGATCGCCGCTAAACACCACCGCCCGGATTTAAGGGTGCCAATTTCTGTCCTGGTTGGCCAAGCCAGTCTCCCCAGTCCACACGGTCCCAACCAGGATTATGCGGGAGCCGTCACGCCCGATGGAGGTGAATTTTCCACCAAGGGTGTGGTTCTCGCCATTGCCGATGGGGTAGGTAAGGTCCGTGGTGGGGGAGTTTTGGCCGAGGCGACGGTGCGAACATTTTTGACCGGCTGGTACGCCAGTCCGGAAACCTGGAGTGCCTCGCGTTGTTTGGGTGTCCTTGGCAAGGAAGCCAACGATGCGGCACGGCGCGACCATCCGGGGGCGGCCTGCACGCTGACGGCGGCCGTGGTCTTGGGTCGGTTCCTCCATGTCCTTCATCTTGGCGACAGCCGAGCTTGGTTGGTCCGCCAGGGCCAAGCTCGGCAATTGACCACCGACCATGTTTGGGATGCTCCCGAAATGCGTTCGGTTTTGCACCGTGCCGTGGGCTTGGATGAGGAGATTTCCCCTCAAATTTTTCGTGAAGAAATTCGCGAAGGCGATCTGGTCGTTTTGGCCACCGATGGTTTTCACAAAGCCATCGATCTGGTCTCCGAGCCCTTGGTGATTGAGGAAGGCGAATCACTCGACGCCGCAGCTCATCGAGCGGTACGGATGGCCAAAACCCGTGGCAGCGACGATGATGCGACGATTTTGTTGGCGCGAATCGATCGGCTTCCGACATCCGAGGCAGGTTTTTTTGGGGGGAGCGAGCCCGAGCTGCCAGCGGTGGAGGGGGCTCGGGAAGGATTGGAATTTGACGGATTCCGTCTTCAAAAAAAGTTGGGCGGGGGGCGACGAACCAGCGTGTGGTTGGCCGACGACCACGAGGAAGAACGGCGGGTGGTGATCAAAATCCCCGATCCCCAATCCGTTTTGGAACCCGGAGTCCGTGAGGAATTTTTGCGGGAAGAATGGGTCGGCAAGCGGATCCAGCATCCCGCCGTGGTACCGGTGATTGGGCTTCGCGGTGGCCGTCGTACCAGGCTGTACTACGTGATGCCTTGGACCTCGGGGACTTCCCTGCGGCGAATCCTTACCCGAGAAGGATTTTTGGACGCCTATGCGGTAACCCAGCTTGGCTTGGAGTTGGCTCCGGCCTTGCGCGCCATGCACCGCCTGGGAGTGTTGCACCGCGACATCAAGCCCGACAACATTTTGCGCGACGACTTGGGTCGCAACCGTTTGACCGATTTGGGGGTGGCCCAGGTCGAGGCGTTTTTCGATGAGCGAGGCAGCGAACCGGGGACTCCCAGCTACATGGCTCCAGAAATGTTTTTGGGTAGCCCGGCCAGCGAAGCCACCGAAATCTTCGCCCTCGGGGTCACCCTTTACGAAAGTCTGACGCGGCGTCTTCCGTATGGAGAAATCGAACCCTTCACACGCCCCAAATTCTCTCTCGCCCCTCCGGCATCGCGCTTTAACCCCCAAATCCCGCCCTGGTTGGATTCGGTGGTGATGTGCGCGATCGAACCAGATCCAAAAAATCGGTTCAAGGCGCTGTCTGAACTCGAATTTCACCTGGAGCGCCGGGAACGGGTCAGCGACCAAAACTCTCCGCCCCCGGTCGATCCCGAACGCCGTTTGCGGTTTTGGATTGGCTTGGCCTTGCTGGGGTTGTTGCTCTCCTTTGCCGAAGCGGTGGCCTTGGTTGCGGTCAAAAAATGACCGCAACAGGCTTTCAGTCCTGCGTATTAGACTACGAGTGGGGCGACATCGTTTCCTACGAGGAAACGATGTTTTTGCCAAAACGCTTTTGGGGTGAATGTTCGCCCCGCCTTTTTCTGTAGATTTAATCCAGGAATCCCAGTGTTTCCGAAAACTGAACCACCCGAGCTTCGAGGACAGGCTCCTCGGCTGCCTTGTGAAGTGTGCCTGTTGAGGGGATTCCTGCCGCGTGTGAAGAACGGTTGAGGTCTGAAACTAAAAATGGCAAAAATCAGGTTGATTTTTGCCGGTAAAAAGAAAAAGCTGCTGCAGGTTTTTCGATAGACTTGATATGATAATGGCTGATGGATAAAGGGCTGGCGGTCAGTTGAATCAGTGAAGCGCGTTAGGGAGAAGAGCCTGTTGAGAAATGGAAAAACGAGGCGCCCGAGAGTTTTGATTGAGGAAAAGACTGTTTTTTCATCGAAACGCGTTTGATCATTCCGGGGGATTCGCCGGTTTACTGGCGGAATGAGATGTGAAAAAGAGCCGAAAATAATCCCGACGGAGGGAAGCGAGTATTGGGAATAAGTTTGTCGCATCCGTCGGGAAAAGACCGTCCACCATGTCAATGGAAAAAGCCCAGAGACGAAACGCATGGTGGTGTTTGGATCCACAAAAATGCCCCCGATCCTCGCCAAAGCTTGGATCGGAGGGATGCTGGGTCCAAGCCTTGGGGAATGAGTCAGGTTGGGTGGTGGAGAGTTTGACCAAGGCTTGGACCCAGGGTCTCGGGAGCATCCCGAGGCCCTTTTTTTGGTGTGTCAAGCCTTTGGGATCGGGAGCCAAACCAAGTTCCAACCCCCGAACGTCCTCACGAAACCCGAAACCGTTACCGTCGTAGGCTCCTAATTGGTCTTGGACAAAAGCTTGGTCGTAAAAACGTTTCCGATCCCGAGAGGAGGTTCTCATTGGGGGGAGGCTGGAAATCGAGGCGAAGGCCTTTTTGAGCAAGACTAGCCAGGAAGCAAGTGGTTCGTTAACATCTCTTGTTGGTGCATCAAAAATTCGCTTGGCTGCGGATTCAATAAATAAGTATCTATATTTCATATAGGAATACTATGGAAGGAGTCAAGCATGGCGCTGAAATTTGAAAAGTCCCAGGTGGTGGTGGAGGAAATCGACGATTTCCGCAAGGTTCTCGCGGATTTTGAAGCGGGTCGGATTCCCGAGACCGCCTTCCAAAAGCGCCGCTTGTGGCAGGGCATTTACGGCCAGCGCCAACTGGGCGTCCAAATGATCCGCATCAAAATCCCCTACGGTGTCGCCGACACAGGTATGCTGCGTTCGATCGCGGACCAGGCTCGCAAGCGCTCCAACGGGATCGTCCACATCACCACCCGCCAAGCCTTGCAGATCCACCACATTCCGCGCACCCAAACGGGCGACCTGATCGACGATTTGGCGACCGACGGCATCACCAGCCGCGAAGCTTGCGGAAACACCGTGCGCGCGATCACCGGAGATTGGTTTGTGGCCGTTGGCCCCGACCAGGTTTTTGATTACCGTCCGGTGGCCGACAAGGTTTTCTTGCACTGCTTGCGCAATCCTTACTCGCAAAATTTCCCGCGCAAATTCAAGATCGGATTTTCGGGAAGCGAAGCGGACCGCGGACTGTCGAGCATCAACGACATCGGGTTCATTGCCACAAGCCAGGATGGTGTCCTGGGCTTTCGCGTGGTTGCAGGTGGGGGCTTGGGCGCCCAACCCATACCCGCCGAAACGGTCGAGGAATTTCTTCCCATTTCCGATGTACTTCTTTGCACCACCGCCTTGGTCCGGCTGTTCAACGCCCATGGCAACCGCAAGCAGCGCATGAAGGCGCGCATGAAGTTCGTGAAGGAAAAGTGGGGGATTCAAAAATTCCGCACCGTGTACCGCGAACTGTTCGACGAGTTGGCGGATTCGGAATACGGACGCTCCATCCGCCTCGATGCCTCCACGCTCCCGCTGGAACTGGATCCGCAAATCTCCTCAAAGACCGGACTGGTCGTGGAGGGTGCTGCCCAAAACTGGGTAGATCAGAATGTCGCCGCCCAGCGCGGACAAGATTTGTTTACTGTCAAGCTACGGGTGGAGCTGGGCGATTTGCACGCCGACGTCATCGACAAAATCTGCGATTTGGCCGACAACCTCGCTGCCGGCGACTTGCGGGCCACGCCTGACCAGAACCTGGTGATCGTTTCGGTGCCTAGACAGAATCTGTCTGAGCTGTACAAGGGGCTGGCTGGGTTGAATTTGGTGGATGATCGGTTCGATCGGTTGTCCAACGTGTTGGCGTGCCCCGGCCGCAGCACCTGCAACCTTTCCATGACGTCCTCGAAGGGACTGGCCGTGGCCATCTCGAAGGCCTTGGATCAACGGCCTGATTTGGACGTGCAGGGCTCAAGCATCAAGATTTCTGGTTGCCCCAATTCGTGCGGGCAACACCACATCGCCACCATTGGTTTCCATGGAGTTGGCCTGCGGGCCGGTGGGGGGAAGTCGGCTCCGTTCGCGCAGCTCATGTTGGCAGGTGGGGCCGAAAATGGGATTCGCCGGATGGGCAAACGATCCATCCGCATTTCAACCAAACGCGCTCCCGAAGCAGTTCTCAAGCTGGTTGAAACGTGGAAAGCCGAGGGGGTCGGGGCCACTTTCGACGATTACTTGCTTGGTCTTTCCGATGACCGCGTGAAAAGTCTGTTGGCCACCTACGCCGAACTTCCCAGCTACGATGCC
>CAIKAA010000480.1 GCA_903825275.1 uncultured Fibrobacterota bacterium
CCGGGATCGAAACCGCTTCCCAACAGGGCCATGATGCCAGCCTTTTGAAACCGTTCCTGGTAGGCCCACTGCCAGCTGTATTCGAACTTGGCCACGTCCTTTGGTTCGTAATTAGCTGTGTCCAAGTAGTCCACACCGGTTTCCAGACAGGCATCCATGATCGCCAGATCCTGGTAGGGAAGGGCGATGTTCATGACCAGTTTGGGTTTGTAGTCGCGGATGATGGCGGCCACTTCCGAGGATTTGTCGGCGTCCACTTGGGCGGTGTTCACCGGAATGTTGTGGATTTCGGAGGCGATCTTGTCGGCTCGCGACTTGGTGCGGGTGGCGATCAACAGCTCGCTGTAATCGGCACTGTTTTGGGCACATTTCTTGGCCACGACGTTGGCGACGCCGCCGGCGCCGATGATGAGGACCTTGGACATGTTCTGTTCCTCCCGAAAACTCTTTGGAAAAGGAGGTGGTTTCCTGAGCCGCGGCCAAAAGCGGCCGGGGTTCCCCATTTGCCCATTGGCGCAAAGAGGTAAGGCTCAGGAGGTGTGACGGCGCCGAGACCTGAAGTCATGCCGTCTGATCGAAGGCGAACCAAAAGATGCAAACAGATTGTTTCAAGGTTGCCTCAAGGAAATGCATCTGGTTTGCAAAAGGCATGAAGCAAAGAGGGTGCAGCCCGTCAGATTCAACAAATCTTTCTCTCGATTCAAAAGATCGGCAAGAACTTGCCCTTGCACTCGCCTCGGGGGATTACAACTTTAAAATTGTTGCCTGGGGTCCCCAGGAAACCAACTTAAGGAGTACCGATGTTTCCCTCGCGTCTCATCACATGGTTCTTTGGCGCTCTACTGATCCTCGCTGGTGCGGCAAGCGCAGGAGTTGCCTATGAGGATTACGTGGTTCGCCGCGGCCAGACGGTGAGCTACATCGCGTTTTTGAAGTACGGCGTCTACAACGATTCCATCGCATCCATGATGAAGGCCGACAATGCCGAGATCACCAATCTCGATTTGGTTCATGTTGGTTCCAAGCTCAAGATCCGCAAAGAGTCCCAAGCACCAGTGGCGATGGAAAAAGATCCCCACAAGCGCATCCAAATGGCCTCCAAGAAGGCCGTGGTGACCATGGTGGTTGGTTCTGGTGAAATTCGTCGCGCTTCGGGGGTGGTCGAGGTTTTGGCCCCCAACCGCTTTCTCTCGACTGGCGATGCCATTCTGACTGCCGCCGATGGCATGGCCGAGATCATCATCGACAACCAAAGCGTCTTGCGACTTAGCGCCTCGACGGAAGTCAAATTGACCGCCATCCAAGAAATTCAAAAAAGTTCGGGCGCCGAAAATCGTCCCTTGATCACCCGTCTCTTTTTGGTACGGGGAAAAACTTGGGCCAAGGTCCAGAAGTGGGCGGGAGGGATCGTCAACTACCAGATCCAATTGCCCAATGCCATCGCCGGTGTTCATGGAACCGTGTTCGAAACCGAAACCAAGGCCGACTCGACCGGAGCCGTGGCCGTTTACCAGGGCGAAGTGGGGGTCCACAATGGAGAGTCTACGCCGGTCAAGAAAAGCTTAGCTCCCACGGCGGTTGCGGGACCCAAAGAGGTTTCTCAAGGGGAATGGGTTCGCATCTTGAAGGACGGAATGCGTTTGGACATCGGCAAAACCGGCATTCCTGGCGAACCAGTGGCCTTCAAGCCCGAAACCAACAGTGATTGGGTGAAAATGAACAAGGAACGGGATTGCCTGTGCGATTGATCTGCGTATGAACGGGGCCATTAAACGAGGATTCCATGCTGCGATTGCGGTGACCGTGTTGTTTTTGGTCACCCTGCTTCCCCTCAAGGGGTTGAACCGGATTTGGCAGGATTGGTTGGTTCGACACGCCTCGATCGCCAAACCTCATGGACAAGTGGTGATCGTGGCAATCGACGACGAAGTGATCAGCAAAATTGGCCCTTGGCCCTGGGAACGGAGCCAAACCGCCAAGCTCTTTTTGGCCATTGCCTCCCAGCATCCCAAAGTGTTGGCGTTTGATGGCTATTTCCCCCATCGTGCCAACCCCGCTCCGGGAGACATTTTGCTCGCCCAGGCGATGAACGAGATCGTTCGCGGCGGGACAAAAATTGTCTTGCCGTTCCAGCTGGCGGATTTGAGTGCTTATTCCGATTCCTTGGATTCCAAGATCGAGCTGCCCGCACTGATGAGATCGTCTGCGTTCCAGCTGTTGCCCGACAAACCTGCCTCGGATGTGGCGCCGATTTTCCATTCTTCTAAGATTCTCTATAGCGATACGGTCTACCAGCAGTTTTCGTCGCCTTCTGTATTCATCAACACCCCAGCCGATCCCGAAGACGGAGTTTGTCGGAGGATCCGCCATGTGATGCGCTTTGGGTCGGAGTGCATGCCGTCCTTTGCCATCGCGGTGGTGGCGGCTTATGGCGACGCGAGCCTCGCGGATGTCAGTTTTAAGCCGGGACAGGTTCAAATCCTGCGGAAAAATGTGCCCTTGGACGACGAGGCCAGTTCCTCGGTGCGCTTTTTGGGGCCTTCTCCCGCCGTCCTCACGATTTCGGCTGGGGAATTGATGAAAAACCCTGGCAAATATTCCGACCAACTGCGGGGCAAGATCGTTTTGGTGGGGACCACCACTGCCGCGGCCTTGAACCGTGAGACGGGGGATATTGTCCGCACCGTGTTTGATGAACATTACCCGGGAGTCGAAATCTGGGCTGTGGGAATGGAAAACATCCTTTCTGGACAACTTCCGTCCAGTACCAATTGGATGCGTCGTTGGGAATTGGCCTTGGCCCTGGGCATCTGCATGGGTGTTTGGTACCTGATGGTTCGGATCGGCCTCGAGGGACGCACTTGGGGATTCCTTTGCGTGGGCATGGTCGCGGTCTTGGTCGTGCAAGCCATTTTGGATCGCTTGCTCTCGATCCAATCCGCCATCGACCTTCCCTTTCTGGGAGCGGGCTTTGGAATTTCCGGCATGTGGGCCTTCCGCAAACATTCCCTGACAAAACCTTTGCCCACCATACCCACGATGATGGCGCCGGGAACCATCGCCGGTCAAGTCACCTCGCCGATGTTGCCTGTGCATCCAGGGGGCAACACCCAGCCTCCCGGGACGCTGGATGGGCCTCCCAAAATTGGGCGCTACGAATTGGTCGGCGAATTGGGCCGGGGTGCGATGGGGGTGGTTCACAAAGGCTATGATCGGTCGCTCGATCGCTTTGTCGCCATCAAGGTGATCTCGGCTTCTCGGCGCTTGGGCGAAAAGTTCAGTGAAAACATGAATCGCTTCCAGCGCGAGGCGCGGGCGATCGCTTCCTTGAACCATCCCTCGATCGTGACGATTTATGAAAGCGACGAGTGGGAAGGTTCATCGTTCATCGCGATGGAACTTTTGGACGGTCCTCCTTTGGACAAGCTCCTCACCGAACATCGGCTCCCTTGGAAGGCTGTTCGCGCCTGGGGATTGCAGCTCATTGAAGCTCTCGCTTACGCCCATTCCAAAGGCGTGGTCCACCGCGACATCAAGCCGGCCAACGTGATGGCGGTCGACCAAGGGCGTCGGGTCAAATTGACGGATTTTGGCCTCGCCCTCCAAAACGACAGCACCCTCACCCAGGAAGGACAGATTCTAGGAACGCCCTACTACATGGCCCCGGAACTGATCGACGGATTGAAGGGAGATGGGCGGTCGGACCAGTTCGCCCTTGGCGTGGTGCTGTACGAAATGCTGTCGCGCCGACGCCCCTTTGAAGGCGAGGAAGTGCGCCAAATCATGCTTCAAATCCTGATGCACCCCGCTCCCTCCCTGGCCAACCTGGTGGCCGACGATGTCCCCGCCGAAGCCATTGCTTGCATCGACCGGATGATGGCAAAAAAGGCGGAAGAACGATTTGCCACCTTGGACGAGACCGCCGACGCCTGGAAGCGGATTCCGACCTAGGTTCACGCTCCACTTCCGCGCCAGCCGGACGGAGGGCCCACCCTTGGTGGGGAGGTGTACAAAAGAATCCGAACCCTCACCACCGGAAATCAGCTAAGCCTTCGGATCAGCTCCGCACGCTCGGGAAATTCTGATTCCAACACTTCCCGGATTGCCAATTCAAAATCGGCGAAATCGAATCCAGGGGCCACCGTGCATCCGCATAGAGACCATTCACCACGGGTTTCGGCCCCAAACCAGGCGCCCGAGGGCACGATGGCCTGAAAAGATTGGCCCTGGCTTGGATCCGGGCCCAAACGCATTTCCTGGGCGGTTCCATCTGGATGCAGCACATGGACAGATAGGGGCGAACCTTGGTACCAGTGCCAGATCTCGTCCGAGGCGATCCGGTGCAACCTGCTCGGGAAACCGCCCTTCAAAAGGAAATAAATGCAAGTTCCCGCCGACCGATCTCCGCCAAACCGGCTGGGCAAAGCGTCTTGCGAAAGGGTTTCCGAGGCCCGCCAAGTTTCGCGATACCAACCGCCCTCGGGGTGGGGGAGTAGGTCCAGCGCCAAGGCCCAGTCTTCGGCAGTTTGGGGGGTCATGCCTTTGTCGTTGACTCGGGAGGTTCTTTTGCCGTTTCCAAGACAGCTTTGCCCTGTGGGTAGCCGGGAAATAGCTTGCGTGGGGTCCAC
The DNA here is from genome assembly GCA_903825275.1 of uncultured Fibrobacterota bacterium. Classification (GTDB taxonomy): domain Bacteria; phylum Fibrobacterota; class Fibrobacteria; order UBA5070; family UBA5070; genus UBA5070. Next base: position 4,629 of record CAIKAA010000480.1, read on the forward strand.
GGTTCTTCGGGTAGGAGCAGTTCGTTCAAGACCTTGGTGAGGCTGCGAGCAACCCGATCGGTCACGGGGCGACTGCCGGTCCTGGCCTTCTGCACGTTCTTGTGGGAAAGCTGTCCGACCGAGGCCTCGACCATTTGGTGGTTGGTGACTTGGGCTTGGGTGAGAAGAGTGTCGAGCAAGGTCTGGGTCGGTTTCAATTCGGTCATTTGGAAACCAATGGTAGTTGAGGACGGGCATTCCCCGTTCTTCGGTGGTTTTTTCGCTGTCAAAAATCAAGCAGGGCGGAGCCGATGTCAGCACCGCCCCGAGGCCGGAAGGGTTGTTGGACAAAGTCCTCGTTCCCGCCAATCAGCCTTTCGACCTCGCCATGGAAGCGGACCGGAGTGGAGCCGCGGTTGAGATCAGACCTGTTCCGCCAATGACCAAATTGTCCACGTTCACCTCGCCGTTTGGAGTTCCACCTCGTCGACCTCCGACGGCTCCATAAAGGGTTCCTCGACCTCGCAGGAAACCAGGTGCAAAGCCTTTGTTTGGACGTCCTCTCCGCGCAATCCCCGGGAGACGTTGTGGGCAAAGATCTCGATGCGGCTGATCACGTTGGGAGGATAGGCGTTGCCGTCGTTTTCAATCGCGATCACCGGCAGGCCTCGGTCGCGCGCCCAGGGGCCGTAGGTGGCTTCGATCAGGCGTCCTGGCAGACAGGCGAAGGGCGAGATGATCGCCACGCCATCCCAGCCGCCTTCCATCGCCATGGCCGAAACCGCCGGCGAAAGCGAGGCTTCGCTTTCCAGTTCCGGATCGCCGAATTCGAAGGAACGCTTCATGATCGCTTCCATGTCGTGGGGGCACTCGGCCAGCAGGCCCGACTTGGAAAGCTCTTTGAGAAGTTTCACTTCCTGGCGATGCTTCCAGATCATCTCGATCTTGAGCATCGCGAGCTTGCGCGCCTCGAAGGAGAAGGGACGTTTGTAGAGGGGCAGCGCCGCGAGGCGTTTCTTGTAACGGCGAACCTGGTCCCAGTCCAAGTAGTGGATCCATTCCCCCAGGCCCGTGATCTTGGACACAATCCCGCGATGGGCCAAAAGATTGATCAGCGGGGAGACCGAGTATTCATCGCGGCGCACAAAGATTTCTCCGACCACCAAAACCTTGCGGGCTTCTGCCAGAGTCTTTTTCAGCGGGATTTTGGCGAGTCTTGCCGTCCAGTCCGGCAGGCATTTCCAGATCTGATCCGATCCCTTTTCGCAGGCTGAGACAATTTCTGTCTCGATTTTGTCGAGAATCTCGGCGGCCGAGGCGATGTCGACGGCCAGCGCCTGCAGGGTTTGGCGCACATCCCGGAAGTAGTCGGAAGCCAACACCCCGACGAAGGCCCGCGTGGACCAATCCCCACCCAGCTCGGTGTACGAATTGTCCGAGTTCAAGGACAGGCAAAGGACATTGCGGTAGCCCAGTTCCCGGAACAGGTTTTCGTAGAAGATCGCGTATTGGCCCGTGCGGCATGGCCCGGTGGTGAGCGGCATGAACAACAGGTAGACCCGTTGGGGGTCGATTTCGTGCTTGGCGAACCAATCCAAGAAGGAACCCAACACCAACAGCGACGGAATGCATTCCTTGCCCGAGGCGACCGCGCGGGCGCGGGCGGCGGTCTCGAAGTCGGAATTGGGAAGGGCCTCCGAGTCGATCCCGTGACCTCTGGAAATGCTCGACAAAACCTGGGTTCCCAGTTGGCCCATGGAAGGCCACAACAGCTTTACCCGCTTGTCGGTAAGGTCCACCACTTCGCCCGTCAGGTTGTTGCGCACGCAGGTCTTCTTGCCTTCCAGCTGGATGTCCCAGTCGCGTTCCACCATCATGGGCTCTTCGGTCATCACGGCGCGGCGATAGCCTTCCACGATGTCCAAGAAGGCCTCGATGCGGGTGTCCACGCCGGCGTCGGCGGTGTGGCTGTCCAGTTCCAAAATCAAGAAGGGCTTGGTGTTGTGGATCCAGCGCAGGTAGTGCAGGATGTAGCTGTCTGGCGCGCACGAGAAATTGGTGACGAAGCACAAAAACAGGTTCGGGTGGTTCTTCACTTGAACCGCGGTCTTCAGATTCTGCTGGCCGTAATACCAGTACATGTTGTCGGTGATTTCTTCGTCCTGGATGGGCAGGAAGTCGAAGGGAACCACCGTGTAGCCACGGGTCGCGAACTTGCGCGGAATGCCCATGTTGGCTTGGTTGGTCAGCGCGTTGTAGGGGCGGCCGCACAGCACGATGATGGGTTTCTTCGACTCGTCGGCCTTGGCCAAGAGTTCGGTGCCGATCCGGCGCCCTTCCTCGTAGCAGGACTTTTGGCGTTCCAGGGCCATCGCCCAGGCCTTGCGTCCCTGCGACTTGGTGAAGCCCAGGCGCACCGCCACGTCCACCATGGGTCCCGAGCCTTCGTCAAAACCCTGGGTGAAATCGAGCACCGGACGCAGGATCTTGGAGTCGTCCAGTCCCAGGGCCGACCTTAGGTAATACGGGACACCCTGCATGATCGGGCAAAGGCAGGCGTGGATGTCCTTCTGGTAGGAAGGCATGGCCTTGAATTGGGGGAGGAAATACCACTCCACATCCGACTTGCGGGCGGATTCCGTGACCGCGTGGGCCAGCTCGGCGGGGTAGCAGTAGCTCGATTCGCACTTGGCGATTCCAGTCTCGTCCAAGGTCGAAACAAGCCGGGGGCGAACTCCCAACTGGTGGAAGAAGTGGGAATACAGCGGCCAGAGCGTGTGGACGCTGAAGGCTTCGGGAACGGCCACGACCGTTGCCGATTCGGGCAGATCCGAGGCGTTTGCCGAATACTGGTCGAAGTACAGTTCGTGGCGCTTCTCCACCCAGTCGACCGAATCGTTTTCGCCGGTGCTCTTGCGGCGGGCGTTGGCGTAGCGGTTGCACCTGCCGCCGAAATGGTACTTGTGCCCGCCGACCTCCAGGATCTGGATGGGACAGAAATTATCGCAAGCCTTGCAGCGGTAGACCTTGCCGTGTTCGACCTCGCGCGAGAGCAGGTTGGCGATGGTCCAATCGCCCTGGTCCAGGTCTCCGGAAGCGTTCTTTTCCACAGCCAACAGCGCCACGCCGAAGCAACCCATCAATTCGGGATCGGGGGGGACGATGATGTCCTTGCCCAACAGCGAGGCGAAGGCCATCGGAACGGCGGGATTTTTCGCGACGCCGCCCTGGAGCACGATGCGCTTGCCCACGCGGCGGTTTCCCACCACCCGGTTCAAGTAGTTCGACACGATGGAAAGAACCAGTCCCGCCACGATGTCGTCGCGGGTGGCGCCTTGTTGGATCGCCTTGCGGATGTCGGAATTGATGAAGGCCGAGCAGTGTTCGCCAAAGCGCAGCGGCGCGGTGGCGGCCAGGGCGGCGGGTCCGATTTCTTCGGGACGGGAAATGTCCAAGTCCCCCGAGGCCGATTCTTCCAAAAAGGATCCGGTGCCCGCGCTGCAGGCCTCGTTCATGGCATAGTCCACCGGCACGCGGTTGCGCAGGTGGACGTATTTGGCGTCTTGGCCACCAATCTCGAAAATGGTGTCGATGTCGGGATCGAAATGGGTCACGCCCACGGTATGGGCGATGATTTCATTGTAGACGCCTCCGGTTTCGCAAAACACCCCGAGCAATTCCCGGGAACTGCCCGTGGTCGCCACCAAACGGATGTCGACATCTGCGTCGGGGCCGAGCGTAACGCGCACATGCTTTTGGATCGATTCCAAACATTTGCGCAGCGCGGTCACGGGGTCGCCCAAGGTCCGGCCATAATGGCTGGCGACGATTTCCTTGGTCTCCATGTCCAACAACACGACCTTGGTCGTGGTCGAACCACCGTCCACGCCCAACACGTACTTCCGCCCGGGCTTGACCAGGGAACGCATGGGGGCGACGAAGGTCACCTTGTCCTTGGCCAGCGCCAAAGGTGCCGCGCGCGGGTATTGGATGTCCGCGTCGCTGAGCAGGTTCTCTAGGGTCGGAAGTGGCGCGCCTTCTTCACGGGCCAAATCCGCCACGCCCCAAGCCTCGAGCCAAGAGGCTTGCTTGGGGACCAGAAATTCCACCTGGGGGAGTTCTTCGCGCAAAAACTGGACAAGGTGGGGATTTTTGGTGGCGCCTCCCGCCAAAAGCACGCGGCCTTTGGTGATGCGGGCGCGATTCAAAAAGTCCACGACCTTTTTGGACATCACATTGGAAAGCGACAAGACGATGTCGTGGACGTCGGCTTCGCCCTTGTTCAGCTTGTGGGTGCAATCGCTTTTCATGAACACCGAACAGCGAGACGACAACTTGCACACTTGGGAGTTGGCCACTTCGGGCTGGAAGACCGCTTCCACTCCCAAACCCATGCGTTTGAGCTGTTGGGCGAAGAATTCTCCGGTTCCCGAGGCGCACTTGTTGCCCGCGAAGGTGTTCACGATCCGGTTTTGTCCGTCCAGGGTGTAGACCACCAAATCTTCCCCGCCCACGCTCACCACGGCGTTGACGGTTTCGCCCAGATTGCCCACCGCGCGTTCCACGGCAGCCGGAGCGATGCGGTCCGGAATGCGGAATTGGCGCCGACCTTCCTGGCCGGTGATCAAGGTCCGAATCCCTGGCTGGACCAGACGCTCCAGGAGTATTTTCTTCAGGGTCCCGGGAACATCGCCATCATGGGGGCGGACCTCGGACCAAGCCACCGTCGAACCTTCGAGGCGACAAACTTTGACGCTAGCGGCTCCAATGTCAATCCCAAGTCCAGATCCAAAAATGCTTGGGTTTGAGTCAGAGGCGGACATAAGTACTCCTGTGATAATGGGAACCCGATCCATTGGTGCCGTTTGGGGCGCCATGGGGAGTCGATTCGGCCTTCCGGAAATCTAGGTCTGAATCTCTCTTAATGGGGTCCATCCGTGAAATATTCTTGAAACAATTTGTTCCTTCCACGGTAGGATCAAATTGTTCTCAGGGAGGGTTGGAAGGAGCGCCAAAAAAGTGGTAGTTGTACTTGATGGGAGATTTGCCATCCATGAATTTTTGGATGTCTTCGACCGACGAGAGCGCTGTCTCGATTTTCCCTAGCAGGCTGTCGTTTCGGGTAAATGGTTCCAGGGGGATGGCCGCATTTTTGGCCAAGGTATCGGCCGTACGGACGTAATGCCCCGATTCAACGAGCAAAACTCCCAGCTGACGAAGCACAGTGTCGGTAGAGACAAGGGTTTGGACCAAAGTCGGTTCAAAACTTCGCAGGGAATCCCCAAACTCTTTCGAGACGGCGGCTCCAGATCGCAGAGTGGGTCCCAGAGCTTGGGATTTTTTGGCAATTCGGTCAATTTCGGCCAAAAGGGAGTCGGTTGCAGACAGTTGGGACAGGATTTGTTGATGCAGGGGAGGGGATCCGTCTCCACCTTGGGCTTGGCGAGTGATCCAGGCGCGTAGCTCGACGGTTTTGGAAACGACTTGTTGGATCCCGCTCATCACCTCGGCGATTCCTGGGTGAAATGTTCCCTCAAGACTCGCCTCGGGGTCGATCGGGTGGGCGGAATCCGTCCCTGGATCCAAGAGAACGTACCTCATCCCCATCAACCCATTGCCGACATTTTCGGCATAGGCATCCCGGTAAATTTTTTGGTGTTTCCAAAAGCGAAGCCGTGCCCGGACACCTGTCGTGTCCGACAAGATCTCTTCGACTTGCCCCACCTTCACGCCTTGGATGGCAACGGGATCGTCTTCCTGGAGGCTCCCGATCAAATCGCCGGTTCCGGAAAAATGGACCCAAACGTGATCGAGTTCGAGCTGGGTGTACTTGAAGATGCGCCAACTGAAGAGCATAACTCCAAGAGTCACCGCAACGACGGTGGCGTATCCCACGATCCGAGAGTTCGGTCTTAAGTGGGGTTGACTGGCCAAAGAGCCACCAAGCGGACTTGAACCGCTGACCCACGCATTACGAATGCGTTGCTCTACCAACTGAGCTACGGTGGCTTTGCGGGGAAATTTACACCATGCACTCCGATTGTGAAAGGGGGCAAACAGGGCGATGGATGAAATGGACCTAACCAGCTGGTCGCCGAGGGAACCTTCGCTCGCTCTCCAATTTGGGGAGTTCCGCTTTCGAGCTGATGCTCACGTTTTTTTCTCCCAAAAAGGCGCGGAGTTCTTCCAAAAGTTCCTGGTCGGGAGTCACTTTGACGCTGCGCGATTCCATGAGCCAGTTCCCTTGGGTCGACTTGGCGTGGAACAGGACCCTGCAGCGGCCCGCATGTTGACGGCAGCACCCCATGATCTTGTCCAAGACAGGTTGGGAAAGCTGTCGGGTGTCGACGTGCAGATGCAGCGTGTCGACAATTTTTGTCCTGACTTTGGAGAGCAGGCTGGCGCGCACGCCTTCCAGAGCCTTGGTGACAGGCACGTCGTCGTTGCCTTCGTCGTTGCGGTCGCGGGCTTCGCGAACCCTGGCGATGAGCACGATTCGGGAGCCTTCGGTGGCGATGTCGCGGTTTTTTTCACCTTCTTCGGGATCGTCCGCATTCCAGGCGTTGGGCCAAAAGGCCACTTCGCAAAGCCCTGAAAAATCTTCCAATTCCAAAAACGCGAATTCGCGTCCGTCCTTGTTCAATCGGGTTCGCCGCGACCGGACCAGTCCTCCCACCCGCACGACCTTGTCGGTGGCAAGCTCGGCGATTTGCGCCAAGGGCGTGCAGCAGGCCTCCAAGTCGTCCCGAAATGGATCCAAGGGATGTCGCGACAAGTACATGCCCAGTACTTCCCGTTCCTTGTCCAGAACTTCTTCGAAGGACCACGGATCGACGTCGGGCAGGGGCGGTGGGGGAGTTTCCATCCCACCATCGTCGTTGCCCATATCGAACAGGCTGACTTGGTCGACATCGCCAGCACGCGCGGCAAAGCCCAGGGCCTCGGGAATCACATGGAATTGCTGGGCCCGCGTTCCGGGTAAATCGTCGAAGGATCCCGCCATCGCGAGGGATTCCAAACTGCGCCGGTTGACATTTTGGGGACCCAAGCGTTTGCACAGGTCGAACAGATCCGCATAGGGGCCGTTCTCGCGACGATCGCGGACGATTGCCTCGGCAACCGACCGGCCCACGTTCTTCACTCCAGCCAATCCGCAGATGACCTTGCCCTCTTGGACATCGTATTTCGGTTCAGATTTCTGCACTGACGGTGCAACGACGGGAATTCCCAACCGTTTGCATTCGTGCACCAGCACGACCATCCGGTCGGTGTTGTCCAATTCCGAGTTGCAGTTGGCGGCCAGGTATTCCGGAGCGTAGTTGGCCTTCAACCAGGCGGTCTGGTAGGCCACCACGGCATAGGCCGCGGCATGGGACTTGTTGAACGCATAGGCCGCGAACGGGATCAGCAGTTCCCATAGTTTTTTGGCAAGCTCCGGCGTGTAGCCCTTGGCGATGGATCCATCGATCCACTTGCCCTCTTCCTTCTGGAGCTTCTCCATGTCCTTCTTGCCCATGATGCGCCGCAGCAGGTCGGCGCCACCCAGCGTATAGCCCGCTAGCTTTTGGGCGATGGCCATCACCTGTTCCTGGTACACCATCACCCCGTAGGTGGTGCCCAAGATCGGCTCGAGGTCGGGATGGTAGCAGTCCATTTCCTCGCGGCCTTGCTTGCGTCGGATGTAGACCGGAATCTGCTCCATGGGGCCTGGACGGTACAAGGCGTTCATGGCGATCAGGTCTTCCAATCGCTCGGGCCCCAGTTGGCGCAGGTAGTTTTGCATGCCGCCGGATTCGAACTGGAACACGCCAATCGTGTCGCCCCGCCCCAGCATCTCGTAGGTCTTGGGATCACCGTCCTGGATTTTTTCGGGATTCACCAAAACGCCATGGTTGCGCTGGATGAGTTGACAGGCCTCCTGGATCACGGAGAGGTTTCGCAGACCCAGGAAGTCCATTTTGAGAAGGCCGATGTTTTCGGCGTAATCCTTGGCGAACTGGACCACCACTTGGTCGGGTTGGCCTTCGGGACAGTACAACGGGGCGAAGTGGTCGACCTCGCGCGGGGCGATGATCACCGCAGCGGCATGCATCCCGGCATTGCGCACATAGCCTTCGATTTGTTTGGCGATCTCGAACGCTTGTTGGAAGCGCGGATCAGCCTCAACGGCATCGCGCAAAGGGGGGCTCAGCGAAATGGCTTCTTCCAAGGTCGGCTCTTTGCCAGCCACCGGTGGTGGAAAAAGCTTGGTGAGGCGATTGACCTCGTTATGGTCGATTCCTAGGGTTCGAGCGGTGTCCTTGAGGGCTGCTTTGGATTTCAGGCGCCCGTAGGTGATGATTTGGGCGACACACTCCTTGCCGTACTTCTCCTTCACGTATTCGATGATTCGTTCGCGATCCAAATCCGAGAAATCGGAGTCGATATCGGGCATGGAAACGCGTTCGGGATTCAGGAAACGCTCGAACAGCAAACTGTATTTGAGCGGATCGACGTCGGTGATCCCGGTAACGTAGGCGACCAACGATCCCACCGCCGAACCACGACCGGGCCCCACCGGAATCCCCATCTCACGGGCCTTCTGCATGAAGTCTGCCACGATCAGCATGTAGCCGGCGACCTTCATGTTCTTCATCGTCTTCAGCTCGTATTCGAGCCGCTCGATGGCTTCCTGGGTCGGGTCGCTCCAACGCTTGCGCAACCCCTCGCGACTGATGTAGGCGAGATAGTCGTCGTCGTTTTCAAATCCTTGAGGCAACGGGAAGCTGGGGTAGAAGTAGGCTCCGGTCGGGATCTTTGCCTGGCAGCGCTTGGCCAATTCCAAGGTGAGGTCGCAGGCTTCCGGATAGTCGACAAAAATTGTCCGCATTTCCTCGGAAGATTTGAAGTGGTGCTCGCGCGAGGGGAGTTTGGGATGGTCGGGGTCGGCGAGCTTGGTGGCGGTGCGGATGCACCCCATCACCTCGAGGGCTTCGTGCTGCTCCTTTTCCAAACACAAAACGGAATTCGTCGCCACGGTGCGCAAGCCTTCGGCCTTGGCGATCTGGGACAATTTCCGGTTGGTTTCCCGCTCTTCCTGCAGACCGTGGTCCTGCAGTTCCAGGAAGAAGTGTTCCGGCCCAAGGATGTCTTTGTAAAGGCGGACGATTTCCAAGGCTTTGGCGTCTTCGCCAGCGCGCAGCCAGTGGTCGATCTCACCTTCGGGTCCTCCCGACAGGAAGATCAGGCCTTCGTGGTATTGGGCGATCAGCTCCCGATCGATGCGAGGGCGGACAATATATCCCTCGGTATGCGCCAAGGTGATGAGCTTGGACAAATTCCGGTACCCGGGCTCCAACACTTCCACCAGAGCCACCAACACGAAGGGTTTCTGCCCCTGCCGATCCCTGCGCCCTTGCGCAGACATCCACAGTTCGGAGCCTTGGATGGGTTGGACCTTGGCTTCCTTGCACGCCGCCTGAAATTCGATGGCGCCGAACATGTGGCCACAGTCCGTGAGGGCGATGGCGGGCATGCCGCCTTCGACGGCCCTGGCTGGCAAGGATTTCGCAGGACCGATCTTTTGTTTGGTTTCCTTGTCCGCCTTGCGATGGTCCACGAGACGACAAGCTCCCTCGAGCATGGAGTACTCGGAGCGGACATGGAGATGGACGAAGCTCATGGCGTTAGGGAAACCTAGATCGAAAGCCCGGTACCTGCGAGTCTTGCCAGTTGTTTATCCCGTGTCTAGCGGAAAAAGTCGTTCCGGCCATCGCCCGCGCCAGCCACCCGCAGGGCCCGCCCCTGGCGGGGTGCCCAAAACGACGTAGGGATCGGGCACGCCCGATCCCCAAATCCGCAAAGGCACCGAGGGCGAATGCCCGAGCCTGAAGGGCGGCGGCCCCGCCCGAAGGGAGGGGAGGCGCCCAATGACAGATGAAACCAACCTTACCCGATCAAACCTCGATGGGCATCTTTTCGTCGTGATGGGTTTCGTCATGGTGGTGTTCCGATGGCTCGGTTTCGACCTCGTCGGTCTCCTTGCCTTCGGGACTGTCGGCAGAGACGATGCGCCGCCGGGGACGATAATCCCTTGGATCCAAACACTGGTCGTAAAGTTCGCGCTCGATCTGGATCCAATCGGTCCGGTCGATGCCACGGAAAGTTCGGCTGGCCGAAGAGTAGGGATAGGCGGAAGCGATCTTGATCCAGCGATCTTGTTCGCGGGCGATGGCGCGAATTTCATCCGCGACTTCGGCGAAGTCCTGATCTTGGGAAAAGACCAATGCCACGTCAAACGACTTGGAATGGGCGCGCTGGACAATGTCCAACGCGATGCGCAAGTCCACACCCTTTTCGATGCTGACGGGCAGCATGGTCGTGCGACCATCGGGCTGATGAACAGGGCGTTTGCGAGTCTTCCAACTCTTCCACCAAGTCATGGCCCCCTGGTGTTCCAAGGCGCGAAGCTTGTTCATCCAAAAGCGGTGCCAGTACTCGTTTTCTTCCGCAGAAGGAACGGATGTGTACACGCGCACCTGTTGGAGCTCCCAGCCCAACTGTTCAGACAATTTCTGGGCCAAAAGGACTGGGTCGTAATCCGGGTAAAAGGAGCCATAGGCCTGCCTGGCGGCATGGAATAAGCTTTGGGCATCGACGAAAGCGATGCAGCGTTTAGTAGTTGGTTCCGTCGGCATAGATGATATTCTACTAGTTTCCTCGGATTATGCCATCTCGAAATGAGATCGATGCATTTTGGTTTATCTGGACAAACATAGGCACAGATTTCATTCCACGCTGGTCATTCCTGCGGGACAGAATTTAAGGAATGATTTTTGGGGCGATTCTTGTCGGTTCCTGGGAAGGCAGAGGTGGCGCATCGATCGGAGCTGGTGGGGATGCCGGGTCAGGTTTTTGCAAGGTGACGGGATGAGGAATCGCAATATCCGGCTTTTGGGTTTGCAGGGAATCGGTTTTTCGACCCAGCGAGGAGTCGGCAGCTTCCGATTTTGGAGACGCCGATTTGGAACTCAATTCGGGTTTTGATTGGGCGGCGATTTCGGGAGCCAGCGGTAAGGGATCTCCAGAAAAGAGGGGCAAATCGACCCCCCAGCCATTGATCCTTTTTTCCATGATTTCCATGGACTTGCGGACGTTGACGCTGGTGTCAAAATTTGTCATCACATGGGGTGTGATGTAGATCGCGAGCTCCGTGGTGCTCTTGTTTTGGGTGTGGTAGGAAAAGAACCTACCGATGATGGGAATGGCCGAGAGGATCGGCAAACCTTCTTGGGCGCGCAAGTCGACCGTTTGGATCAAACCGCCCAAGACCAGCGTCTGACCATCCTTGAGCCGAACGTTGGAGGACAGGCTGCGGGTCGAGGTGGAGGGAGGTTTATTGGCGTCTCCAGTTGCCGCCGAGGAAGGGGAGCGCACTTCGGGTTTGATTTCCGCCGTGATGTAGCCGGATTTGGTGAGATAGGGTGTGATCGTCAGGGTGATGCCTGAATTGAAGGCGCGGTAATCGCTGGAAACCACGCCGTTGCGGTCTGCGGTGCTGACTTGGAAGTAGTCGGATGTCCCGATGTTGATGGTGGCGGGTTGTCCGTTCAAGGTGGTCAACCGAGGGCGAGCCAAAACCTTGGCGAGTTCCGCATTTTCCATGGCATTGAGTTGGAGCATGAAGTCTTGGGGGAGTAGGGTGACCGCCGCCAAATCAAAGGGGCCAAGCTTGGCTTCTCGTGTGGAGGCCCCATCGGCATGGATTTTGGCACCTAAAATGGGGCCAGTGGTGAATCCTTGGCCTTCGGCGGGAATGGTCTGGTTCATTTTCCGGATGCCGATTTCGGAAACCTTTTTCCGAGTGAATTCGACAATCACGGCTTCGATGACGACTTGAGGAACTTCCTGGTCGATGGTTTCCAAAAACTCCTTCACCTTGGCGTTGGACTCACTGGTTCCAGAAAGCAACAACGCGTTCAACTCGGGCAAGGCTTGGATGCCTTGAACGGGTAGGTTTTTGGGCAAAAGAGGCATGACCTTGTCGGCACGCAGATGCCTCAAGTAATAGATGTCGGTGACGGCCAGCGCCTGTCCGGAAGACGAGGCGGGATTTCGGTCGCCGATGACCAGGATCGAATCTTGCATGGCGAAGGTGAACGGCGTGCCCTGGAGGATCAGTTCCAGGGCTTGGGTTAGAGGAACATCTTTGAGGTTGGCATCCACCGTGCCCCCGAGCATTCCCCAGGTGATCGTGTTGTATCCGCCTTGGTCGGCGAGCTGCTGGACGACATCAGAGAGCGAGGCTTGCTTTAAGTTGGCGGTGACTTTGCCTTTGCGCACCGACAGGTCTAGGCGACCCCCGCGGGAAGCTCCCATGTACCCCATGGGATTTTGCGTCGGGTTTTCGTTCGTCGAGGAGACGATCCAGGCTTCGCCTTGGGTGCGCAGCTCGAATCCGGACGCGGTGAGGATGGCCTTCAAGCCATCGACCGGATCCACGCCTCGCAGGGTTCCAGAAACCTGACCCTTTGCATTGCGATCGACCAAAATGTTCAAACCAGTGCGCTTGCCGTATTCTTCCGCAAAGGTTTGGATTTCCTGGTTTTTCACCGTCATCGTGATGGCGTTGCGTCCAACTTCGATGGTGCCCTGGGTTTTGGGTTTTGGGGATCGCACCTGGTAAGCTTGCCCATCCCAGAACAGGTCGTACCCCAAGGGTTGAACAATGTTC
>CAIKAA010000481.1 GCA_903825275.1 uncultured Fibrobacterota bacterium
ATGTCTCCAACATTGTCAAGCGAGGACTCGACCAAGTTACAGCAGAGATTTCCAGACTGCGGTATGATTGTCGATGGCTCGTTATTCCTGCTTCCGCAGTTGGTGCCCCTCACCCGAGGAAAAGATGGTTTATGCTTGCCCACACTGACTTGCACGGACGGGACTGCGGGAGCGGTACTGGGAAAAGAGGATCGCTACACCGTGACGGATGTGGGAACGGTGCGACGGGAGATCAGGACGGGGCAGACCACCAGCCTCAGTCTCGGCCGCTATGTCCAGATTGTTCCAAGGGGAGCAACCTTGACTCCTGGAACAATCACACCATTTCGGCGGGGGAAATTGAATCCTCTGTGGTGCGAGTGGCTGATGGGTTATCCATTCAACTGGACTCGCCTTGGCTGAGCGAACCTGACATAGATCGAATTGCTGAGGGAGTTCAATTCCAGCAGCATCGCATCAAGGCTTTGGGCAATGCGGTTGTTCCGCAGCAGGCTAGGATGGCGTTTGAGATTCTAGCGGGTTTTAGGTGAGCATACATAACGGGTGTTTCGGAGCCGATTATTCATACAAATTCAAACGGGGCCTCTGGATTATCCCGAAATGTATGAATACTCCGGGGGCGCAGCCGTTAGATAGTTTATTAAAAACAATGAGTTGCAGATTATACATACTTAGAGTCTAATTCCGCCACTGGGGAAATTAGTGTAGACGCATTCTTCCATCTTCCGGTTATCGGGGGAAGAGTTGTTGGCTACGAGTTTTCGGTCCATCCACCAGCCCTTGAGGTCGGGGGAGAAGTGTGAATTTCCCGACAACACAATTTTTGCCTTACTCACCTTCAGAAGTTTCAGCAGGGCTTTGAGATCCACCTTTTTCCGATACTGATGCTCATGATTGATATACGGTGGATCGCAATAAAGTAATGCTGCGGGATCGGAATGCTTGGCGATGATCTCTAGGGCATCGCCTAGGACGAAGGTTACCTCTTTAATTGGAGTCATGTCTCCAGAATACTGGGAAGGCGATTCATATTATAACGAACCGGAACCAACCGTCGACGAAGACCTTAAACGAATTGTTTTGTAAGGGATTAATGAGCTTCACTCGATTACCTTTATAACAAATCAAATAGTACATTGTAATTGCTACCGTTTCCCCGTTAATTGTGTCATATGTAGACCCTAAAGCGATATAAGGGGTCATGTATGGTACAGTTTTACCCCCTAGGAACAAACCAGGTACCAAAAAGTCAAGGTTGCCTCTTAATGGATGGTGACCGTCAGTAGCAGCGCATTGGGCGAAAAGGCTCAGAAAACGGGCGAGCGGGAAGTCAATATAAGCCAATGGAAACGGGTGGTTAAGGGGGTCAATAGGCAACTAGGCGTTAATATTGACCTTTTTGGTGCGGTGGGGCGAGGTGGCAAAAAGTGGCAATTTTGGGGGTAATCTTTGGTGTACGACCACCGGCCCTCGTTTTGCTGCGCGACAGCAAGCGGGGGTTTGTGTTATCCACGCCTAGCAACGATCTCCAGGTATTCTATCCTCAACCGCACCGCCGTCCTAATCCACTAATAGCACACCAGGCTTTGAAACTACGCTATCCATAGCGCCACTATTAGTAGCGTACTTAAAAACAAAACCACGCTAGATGTGGTCCCCGCCCCCGGGAATGGCTTTTTAAAAATGTGTCCGCAAATCCTTGTGGCACAACGGTTCCACCTACCCTATTTGGGGGGGTTACGGTCTTTTCGAAGGCTTTTTGATTTAATCCCTGACCGTCGATCGCGCATTGGCTGCTAAGCCGGTCGTTCACCTAAACCTGCACTTCATAGACTACGCAGGCCAGGAACATAGTCGGATGCATACTCAGCGTAACGTTAACCACCTTGTTATTACTGGCAAAAGCATTCAATTCGAGTTCCAAGCTAACGATTGACAGCCCGCAAAGGATTTTGACCTTGTTTCTTTTAACTTTCGTCTTTACGCGGCATTTCATTCCCGCCTCCTAAAAAGTCGATGAAAGCTCTAGGGGAAATGGCCGCTATCCCTTGTCCTGAGCCAATTCCATTTTTACCCCACTATCCACAAAATCACTGTAACACAGGCAATGGCAACGGTCAAGATGGATAGTTCCAGCCAGTCATTCATTTAGTCACCTTGATCTTGTGGCCTTCCAGTCGGTCGATTGTTTTCTGAAGCTCTGCGATTTCTTTGTTTATCCATACGTTAGCTCTGTCGCAGGCTACTTGCGCGGTGCTACCCCAGCTAACATAATGACATCGGTTGGAATTCCGGCGCGGCGTGAACATCACATTTTCATTTGATATCTGCGTCCAGTTCAAGCGGGGATCATCGGCATCCACTTGGCGCAAGGGACAGTCGACGGCTACGATCCAGATCTTGTTTGCCATTCCACACCTCAATATTGTTGTTTACCTGGGATAACACCCCGAACGCCCCCACGGGGTATTTATCGTAGCGCATAAAGAGAAGTCCCGTATTGTCCAGGGTTTCGTGGTCACTATCGCAAAACAGGCAGCTCATTTCTTCACCTTTTGCAAAACGTAATCACCTTTCTTGAGGGCATCGAGTTCGAACAAAGCTTCCTTGTGTAGCGTAGTCCAGTAACGAACTTTACCTTCAGCCTTCGCTTGATTGATCTTCGCTCGGTAATAATTTTCGTCGCGTAACTTACCGTAAACACGAAGAGAATCGGCCAAAACAAGAGCCACGTCACCATTACGCTCGATCGCTCCCGCAGCTATGTCCCTAACTTTGAGCCATTTGGCGTATTTCTTCGCTGTTTCATATTCTTGAGATAAAACGGTCATTCTTCGTCCCCCAATCTTTTATCTACTTCGCGGTCGATACAGTCCATCAGTGAATCGGCGTTGAGTTGGGTCGTGCCTTCGTTTTCCATAGTGGCGAAAAGGGCGCCCAAAGTAATCATGTCGATGCCAAGCAATTGCTCTTTCCACTCAGGCAAAGTCTGTGGATTAAGTTTAGCACATTGGATCAGCAGCTGGACGAGTTCAACTGGCCGAATTGTATAGCCTTTCTTCAAGTATTTGACCATTCGCACGGCGGTATTGAGCGGGTACTGGAGCTTACGGTTGACCCTGAGTTCACGGGCGGCGAGGTCTTGGTAGAAGAAATGGCTAGTTTCCATGATATCGTTGGAGAAATCGTTAGCAGCAGGCACCCTTTGGACAAAGGCCATTGTTACAGTAAAGTCAAAGGTGTCGATGCAAGTCCAGGCGTTATCGTATTCCTTTTTAATGGTTTGGACGCAGACATCATTCTTTGTGTAAGTATTGGCATTATCTGATGAAACTACTTGGGTAAATCCTTGATCGATCAATTCGACTTCCAAAGCGAGGCGATCGTTGTGGGTATAGAAGAAAACGTCGACGTCTTTGATGCTTTCCCGGGCACAGGCTGCCCTAACGGCTCCGCCAGCGATCCACCCATGGTTCATAATGGAGTTAAAGGTTTCTTTATCGGCTTTGTCCAAGTAATTGCGGATAGTTCTGATTTCCTTAGTCATTCTTCATCTCCATTCTCAATGATTTCGAAGCGAGTTTTGTCATAAAATCGCCGCCGATTACTGTCGTCCCGAAGCTTGTAGCTAATTAAACTGGCTTCCAGCACTTTGTAGATCTTGCCGACGGTCAGTTTAGCTGACACTTCAATGGGTTCTCGGTTATTCACGCACTTGACTTTCACAGGGCTACCTCAATGTCGCGTATCGCCTGGACTTCACCTTTGGCCTGGGCTTCCTCGTGGCCTAGGCTGGCACTACCTCGGCGGACC
>CAIKAA010000482.1 GCA_903825275.1 uncultured Fibrobacterota bacterium
TCATCGGGAATGCTTCCATAACCAACCTAGTCCAGCATCAGGATCCCCCTGAGATGTTTCGGCAAAGTCCATATCTGAAGATAACGGCACGGGCTCACTCCTAGGGGCTGGCAACCGGCAAGATGCCGGATCGGACTCAAATTTTAACCAGTTCAACTTCATTGCGCATCTGGATCTTTTAATCCAGATAAATTTTGTACTCACCGTGCGCGCAGAATCCAAAAAAACCCTTTGGCCTTGAAACCTAGGGTGGTCAACTTCCTACAGGATCTCGCCGTTAGACCGATCCCTTGGCAAGCCATTGTGGAATCTCCACATGGGAGTCAAATTTCGCCCCCTTGACCCTTAGATTGGCTTCGTCTGCGTTCCAAACCCTCGCGTTTGCGGTGTCTTTCCATTGCATTTCGAATTCGGTCAAGATCCGGTCGCGCAACGTCTTGTCGAGGATGGGACAGGCCACTTCCACGCGCTCGTCCATGTTGCGCGACATCCAATCGCCCGAGGTGAGCCATAGCCGTGCCTTGCCATGGTTGGCCACCGAGATCATCCGCGAATGCTCCAAAAACCGTCCCACCAGACCACGAGCTTCGAGCCGATCCGAAAATCCCGGGATGTTGGGCATCAAGCAATTCATGCTGCGCACCAACAGGCGCACCTTGACTCCCGATTGAGAGGCTTGGCACAGAGCCAGGATCAGCTCGTCGTCGGCCAAGTTGTTGAGCCGCAGGTTGATCCAGGCTTCACGCCCTTGCAAGGCAGCCTCTCGTTCACTGCAAATCATGTCCATGAATTGGTCTCGGGAATGGAACGGCGAAACGACCAGTTGGCGGAAGCGAGGGACCTTGTAGTTGTTGCGGAAGAATTCGAAGAGCTGGAAGACTTCTTCGGTGATGCCTTCGTTGGCGGTCAACAACATGTGGTCGGTGTAGATCTTGGCGGTGTCTTCGTTGAAGTTTCCGGTTCCCAAAGCGGCGAAGTGGCGCACCTTCGAACCTTCGCGGCGGGTCACCAAACACAATTTGGCATGGACCTTCAATCCCCGCACCCCCGGGATCACCTCCACCCCTTCGTCGCGCAAGTAATCGGCCCACTGGATGTTGTTTTCCTCATCAAAGCGCGCCAAAACCTCCAAAAGCACCGTGACCTTCTTGCCATTGCGGGCGGCGTTGACCAACGCATTCAGCACCGACGATTCGGAGCTAACCCGGTAAACGGTAAGAAGGATATGGGTGACGTCAGGATCGATCGCAGCTTCCCGCAAAAAGTCCAGGAACAAAGAAAAGTCGTGCCAGGGAAAATGGAGCAACTGGTCATTGCGGGCGATTTCCTGCAGAATCCGTCGAGCGCCGGTCAGCCGGGGGTGGGGCACGGGGGTCAGTTTTGGGGACGAAAGTTCTTGGCGACCCAGGCGTGGGAAAGCGATGAAGTCTTTGAAATTGTGTTGGCGCATGCCGGGGATCCGGGCATCGCTGCGGTTGATTCCCAAACGCCGCATGAGGGAGTTTTGGACCGCCAGTGGCATATCGCGGTCGTAGACCACCCGGACGGGCGCTCCGGTCGCCCGTTTGCGCACCCCCAGGTGTACCCGTCGCAAATACCCGTCGAGGCCGTCGTCCAGATCGAGCTCGGCATCGCGAGTGACCTTGAAGGCCCAAGCCTCGGCCTTCTTGGGTTGGAAGATTCCAAAAATTTCGCTCAATCCCCAGCGCACTATGTCTTCGACCAGAATCACGCAGGAGCATCCATCCTTACAACCGGGGAGCTCGACAAATCTTGGCAAGGTGTCGGGGACTTCGATCAAGGAAAGGGCCGGAGCTCCGACCCGAGCCCCAATCAGGCGCACCGCCAGGTGGATGACATGATCGTGGACCAACGGGAAGTCGGCGCCTCGGGAGAGAAGGATGGGGACCAATCGTGGACGCACGGTGTCGTGGAACACCGTGCGAATCGTTTCCTCTTGGAAAGGTGTCAACGCCTTTTCGTCGATGATCCGGATCTTTTGTTGTTCCAATTCCGACGCCAAATTGGAGTAGGCATCCTCGAACCGCTCGGTCAGTTCATGGGCGCGGTGGCCGATCTCATGCAAAAGCTTGCGAACCGGTTTGCCCTGCACAAGAAAGTTCGGTCCATTTTCCAATTCGGTCCGTCGCAGTCCGGCCACCCGCACCCGGTAGAATTCATCCAGGTTGTTGGAATAGATCCCTAAAAACCGCAGCCGGTCCAACAGGGGGTGCCGACAATCGCGAGCTTCTTCCAAGACGCGTTCGTTGAAGAGCAGCCACGAAAGTTCCTTGGGGATCATCAGACCGGTAGGGATCAGAATTTTCTTATTCACGGATGTGAATCTAACTGAGTGGCGTTTCAGAAAGATTTCAATGAACCGTACCGTACATAGACGGAACGCGGCCTAGGGTGGTTCGAAAATGGTTGGTGCGCGCATATTCCTCGATCAGGTCGCGATCCCATCGACCCACCTCTACCGGAGCGGCGCTCTCTAGAGAGAATCCGGTGAGGTCGTAAATGTGGTCCCGGATCGATTCGGGGATCGCGATCTTGTAGTGCTCGGAAGGGAGGATGGGCTTTTGGTCGACAAAGACTTCTAGGGAAGATCCGCCGAACTTGGAACTGTCGGGAGTGCAGGAAGCTCCGGATAGGAACAGGTAGTCGGAAGGTTTGGACATTTGACGGAATAGGAGCTTGACGATGTCGGAGCCAGGCAACTCGAATACGGAGACCGGTTGCGGGGACGGCAAAGCTTTCCAAAGTTGACCGACGGTCACCTTGCCTTTGGGCAGTCCGCCGCGCACATCTGAACCTGGCCACAAGGCGATGTCGGCTTGGGCCCCTTGGCGCAAGGCGTCGGCCAGAAAATTTCCCAGTTTCCCTTCGCGGGTGGTTTTGGGCCAAGCCTCTCGGAGGGTGTCGAGGACTTCGTCTTCCCGGCTTTTCAAAATGCCCGCGAGGCTGTCAAAAGTGGGTTTCCATTCCTTGGGAACCGAAAGCCTCGCTGGAGGAGCCAAGACGTTTTCCGTCAACGACCAACCCGAGTCGGTGAGGGTCAAGTCGACCCGGGTCAGTTGGGCGGACCCGGTCGCGGAGCGAACAATCCAGGTCGAACCGGATTGCACGGCGGGACTCACGGCTTCGTCTTTGGACCCGACGATCAATTGGAGTTCGGGGGCCGATTGGGCCAGCGCTAGGTCGGCTTCCTTCCCGGCGTGGGAAAGCACGATCACCAAGTTTGGCTTTTGGGGCCTCATGGCATCCAGTGCCGTGGGCACCGATTCTGTTGGGTCGCTGGTCCGGAGATCGTAGGTCTTGTTTGGCCGGTCCGCAGCTTGCAAATCGGGGTGGGCGACGCCGATCACCCCCACGCGCAACCCGTCGAAATCCCACATCGACCAGCTTTTTCCCCCATAAGGCTTATCGGTAACGTCAAAAACAATGTTGGAGGTCAGCACCGGGGTTTCGAGCGAGGCGACCAAGGTATCTAGCCGATCTCGGCTCCACCAAAAATCATTCGACCCCAAGGTGATGGCATCAGGTTTGACCAAATTCAAGATTCCCGCCGTCGACGTTCCGCCCGTCACAAAGGCCAGATCCGAGCCAAAAAAACTGTCTCCCGCATCCAGCGCCAACAGGGGCTGGTGACGAGAATCTGCCTCGCGGCGAAGGCTGTCGACCCAGGAAAACAGTTTGGGCGACGGGTCACCGTGCAAATCTCCCCAAACCAACAGGGATAGGGTGCGAGGTGGGTCGGCCGAGATGGCAACCGCCAAGAAAATACAGGTGATCCACCTTAAGTCTGGGGGCCTTGCATGAGGACCCGCCCTTTTCGACGATCTCATGAGAGGAAAATACACGTTGGATCCATTCGGTGGTATTCTAAACACCAAAGAGGTGCCCAGTGGGATTGAAGACGTTTCTTGCTCATTTGATGGACGATGACTCCAGCCATCCCGGTGAACAGGCCAGGGGAGAGTCGGAAACTACATCCTCGCATCCCGTGGTGGGGTTTAGCCACCCCGCCGTGGGCGCATTGGCAAAGGTTTTGAGGGCGTTGGGCGAAGGCGCCTTCGAAATGGACGAAGACCTGACCTCCAAATACCTGGATTTGGCCGAGCAGGCCGAGTCGGGAGAGGCCTCGGTGATGAGCCGACTTCCCGCCAAGGTGTTGGAACAGCGAAAAGCCGAGCGGACCTGGGTGACTCGCAACATCCGCGAGCTGGCCGACACGATTGTGGGCTTGTTGACGCGATTGGGGCGCAATGCCTCGCTGGATCGCGAATCGGACCGGGCGATGGAAGGCCAAGTCGAGCGGTTGCGCGGCGCGGTCAAGCACGAAAGCCTTGCCGAAATCCGACGCGAAGTGCTGGGAGCTGCCGAAACCCTAACGGTGGTGATGAAGGAACGCGACGAGCGCCAGCGCAAAGAAATGACCGCCATCAGCCGCGAACTGGAAAATTTGAAGACCGAGCTTTCCCACGCCCGCAAGGAGATGGCTGTCGACCCGTTGACCCGTCTCTTCAACCGGTCCTCCTTCGACGAACACGCCAAAACTTGTCTGGCCTTGGCGACCTTGGCGGGGCGAGAATCGTGTTTGCTGATGGTGGACATTGACCTGTTCAAGAAGGTCAACGACACCTATGGACACCAAGCCGGAGATTTGGTCTTGAAGGCCGTGTCGGGAGAGCTGGTCAAGAGCTTCCCGCGCAAATCCGATTTCGTGGCGCGGTATGGCGGCGAAGAATTCGCCGTGGTGTTGTCGGAAGACGGTGAAAAGGTCGGACGCATGTTGGCCGAGAGGTTTTTGGAGCGGTTACGGCAATCCAAAACCGTTTGGGAAGGTTCCGAAATCCAAGTGACCGCTTCGGTTGGAGTCGCCGAACTCTGCCCCGGACAGACGGTCCAGGAATGGATCGCGGTTTCGGACCAGCGCCTGTACGAGGCAAAAAAAAGCGGTCGCAACCGTCTGGTCGGATCGTCCGGACCAGGATGAGGCGTTCGCCTCGTCCAATACATTCTATCCTTTGATTCCCCATCAAACCCATGGAACCGTGCTCCCACGATTCGATGGTTTTAGGAGAACCGCCATGGTCCGCACTGGTCGATTTTTAATGTCCGCGATGTTTGTGGCTTTGTCCTTGATCGGCACGGGTTGCCGAAAACAGGTCTCGTTCACGCCCATGACCTGGGATGAAGAAGCGAGGGTTTCCCAGGAAATCGAATCGGTCACCCAAGGCGTGGTGGGAGCGCGAGGACCGATCGTGGTCAAATTCCGTCACCCCTGGGCCGCCGACGACGAAGTCGGCAAGAACGCCTCGTCGAAGTGGCTGGCATTCGAACCCGGGATCGATGGACGGCTTTGGTGGAAGGACCACCAGACCTTGGTGTTCGACCCCGAAGACGATCTGGAGCCCGGCAAGCTTTATGTCGGCAAGCTGGATTTGCCCACGCTAACCGGCGACAAACGGCTTCCTGTCTACCGCTTCGCCGTGGTTTCGGCGCCGCGCACGGTGGAATTGAATCCCCAAAATTTTGAAAAGTCCACCGGCGACGTTTGGAAGTTGTCGATCCGGGTCGCCTTCA
>CAIKAA010000483.1 GCA_903825275.1 uncultured Fibrobacterota bacterium
AGACCAATTCGATTTTTGATTTTGCCAATCCCAGCCATTCGGCAAGCACCTCGATCACGGCGCGATTGGCCTTTCCTCCTTCGGGAGGCGCGGCAACCTGCACTTTGAGCCGGTCCCCCAGCTCCCCCACGATCCGGGACCGCGAGGATCCAGGGACGACCTTGACGCGAATTTCCCATCCCGTGGGAATCTGTCGCGCCCAAGGATCGCTCATGCGCGAAGGCTTGCTATGGCTCCGGTGCGGTCGGCCGCGCCGAACACCGAGGTCCCGGCAACCAACGTGTCGGCTCCGGCATCGCGCACACGCCGCGCCGTCGCGGCGTTGATGCCCCCGTCGACCTCCAAACGAGTCGACAAATTCCGTCGCACCATTTCCTTGGCGAGGATTTCCACCTTCGCCGGAGTGTCGTTGCGAAACGACTGGCCGCCGAACCCTGCCCACACGCTCATCACCAACACCAAATCCACCCGGTCCAGGTAGGGAAAAAGCTCAACCGGGGAACGGCCGGGGTTGATCACCAAACCGACTTGGACATTTTGGGCGCGCAATCCCTCGATCACTGCACCGGGGTCCATGGCAGCCTCGAGGTGAAACGACACCAAGTCGGCACCCGCCTTGGCAAACCGTTTGCCGTATTCCAATGGATCGGTGACCATCAGGTGGACATCCAAAAAGCCCTTCGTCTCTTTGCGCAAACTTTCGACCACCACGGGGCCCAACGTCAGATTGGGCACGAAATGACCGTCCATGACATCCACATGGATCCAGTCTGCCCCGGCCTCCAAAACCGAGGCGACTTCAGCGCCCAATCGAGAAAAGTCGGCAGACAAGATGGACGGCGCGATGAAAAGTGGATTCATAATCTGGAAAGATAAGTGGATTGGTCAGCCCAGCTTCATTTCCAAAAACAGGGCTTTTCCCGCCGCCGGATCAAGCTCGTAGGAAACAAAACCCACTTTGGCATACAGGCTTTGTGCCACGGTGTTGTTCTCCAAAACTTCCAAGGTGAGCTTGCAACATCCACGCTCCCGGGCCAAGTCTTGGATTTTGGAAACTAGAGCCCGGGCGATACCACGGCCTCGGAATTCCGGCTTGGTGACCAAATCGTGGATGTTCAGCAAGGGCTTGCAGGCAAAGGTGGAAAAGCCTTCATGGGCGATGCAAAGTCCGGCGGGAAGACCATCGCACCAGGCCAGCAACGCGACGATGCTTGGCCGCTTCGCCAACTCGTGACACAGGTTTTGGCAAGTGAATGACGATAGAGGATGACCACCGCCCATCAAATCGTTGGCGTAGTCGTCCAGCAGTTCCACCAAGGTGGCGCAGTCCTCGGGGGAGTTCCAATCGGGAGCACGGATGGAAATATTCATTCCCAAAACCTACTTGGTTGGGGGCGGCGAAAAAAAGACCCCATCCCAAGGTCTGGGACAGGGTCGGATCCATCGTCAGAACGACGAGATGTTACAGCCGGGCGTTGAGCTCAGCGGCTTGCTTCTCGAATCCGGGCTTGCCCAACAGCG
>CAIKAA010000484.1 GCA_903825275.1 uncultured Fibrobacterota bacterium
CGACCAATTCCGCCGACGCCGAAACCCACCGGATCATTTCCAACGCCTGTAAAAAAGGTCGGGACGTGGTCAAATCGTTGGTCCAATTCGCCAAGCCGACCCTCGCCAACCAGGGTCCGCTGAAGATCCAGACCCTTTTGGCCGAAGTCCGGGTTCTGTTGCAAAATACCACCGGAAGCCGAATCCAGCTCGTGGAAGCATTCGATTCCGAAGCGCTTTGGATCCAAGGGGATGCGGGTAGCATTTCGGGTGCCGTCATGAACCTCGCCTTGAACGGCATCGATGCGATGCCCCGCGGAGGGACCCTGACTCTTCGAGCAAAGCCGCAACCTCCAACTTGGGTCGAGATTTCTGTCGAGGATTCTGGCGAAGGAATTCCTCCGGAAATCCTGGACCGCGTGACCGAACCCTTCTTCACGACAAAACCTGTCGGAAAGGGAACCGGTCTGGGACTTAGCAGCGCCCATGGAGTGATCAAAGCCCATGGCGGCTCCCTGGAGATTTCCACCCATCCGGGCTCGGGAACCACCGTGCGGATTCTGCTGCCTCGGATCGCGACTCCCGAAGCCAAGATTCCAACTCCGGTTCCAGCCCGTGGCGCTCCGTTGAAACTTTTAATCGTCGACGACGACGAAGACGTCCGCCGCGTGACCTTGGCCATGTTGACGGCTTTGGGGCACACCGTCGGAGTGGTGGACAGTGGCGAGGCGGCCCTGGCCCAACTCCAGGCGGGAATGGTGCCCGATCTGGTGATTTTGGATCAGAACATGCCCGGAATGGACGGGGAGGAAACCTTTCTAAACATTCGAGCTTTGCATCCCGACCTCCCTATCCTTTTCGCCTCGGGACAATTGGACATCACGGAACTGAACATTTTGAAGCAAGAGAAGGTGGCCGCCATCCAAAAACCCTTCAGTCTCCAAGAGCTAAACGAGAAAATCCACCAGTTCCGCGCCTGAATCGCGCCTCCTCTGGGGGCGGGAGGGCTGGACCAATCAGGGCATCGGGGAAAAATTCGTCTCCCCGCAGCCATTTTCCTTTCCCCCCAATTTCCAAATGACCGGACGACTTGAGCGTGTGTAAATTCACCGGCCATGACCGATCAACTCGCTGAATTGAAAACCCTCGTCGCTGCCATCAAATCCGATCACCAAGCCCAAAAGGACAAGGAAAAGCGCGATAGTTGGACCAAGTATGTCTCGCTTTGGATGATCTGTCTGGCCGTCTTGGCCGCCTTGGCCACCCAGAAAGGCGCGGGTTTTTCCAGCGCCACCATGAAGCAACTCAACGAAGCCACCTACAGCCAAGCTCTGGCTTCCGACCAATGGGCCTTTTTCCAAGCCAAGGGAATCAAGCAAAGCTTGTTCGACATGGAATTGCAAAAGCTCCCCAAGGGATCGACAGATTCTGTCTTGGCCAACAAGGTCCACAAGTATGATGCCGAAAAGAAGGAAATTTCGGCCCTCGCCAAATCGCTGGAATCCAAGCGCGACACGGCCCGGATCGAGGCCAGCCACAGCGCCGACCTGGCCCGCCAAATGGGCTTGGCCACCACCCTTTTCCAGATCGCGATCGCCTTGGGCGGCGTGTGCATGGTGGTGAAGAAGAAGCTTTTGTGGTTCGCCTCCATGGTGCCTGGCATCGCGGCGGCGATCCACATGGTCACCGTTCTTTCGGGCAAGTGATCCAAGCGTCGAACCCTTTGCATCGGGATCGACGCTCTCGGTGCCTACTTCCCTTTTTCGGGATCCAGGTTCAGAATCACCCCGTTGGAATTGCCCAGCATGTAGGTGGGAAGGCTTCCATCCCACTTGGCGATCCATTCCAGCTGGATGATCTTGGGGTTTGTGGATATTGCCGCACCCTTGATCTTGAGGGCTTCCGATTCGCCTTGGGCCTTTTGAATCGCGATGTCCTTTTCGATGGACGCCTGCTTGAGCTGTTCTTCCTTCTGCTTGGTCACTTCCACCAACCGCATCGCTTCCTGTTCGGCCAGCTTCTTGTTGTTGATGGCGGTTTCGTATTCCGTATTGTAGAAGACTTCGCGGATATCCACCTGTTCCAGGACCAGGTGGTAGAGAGCCATTTCCGCACCCAGCTTCTTCAAGACGATGTTTTGGATTTCTTGGCGCTTGCTGGAATAGACTTCGATGGGAGAAAATTCGCTCACCGTGAGGGCCAAGGCCGACTTGGTTTTGGCGCGGATGATGTTCTGTTCGATCCAGACATAGCGTCCCGTAGGACCGCCATCATTTTCGGACACATTTTGGTAAATCCAGGGGGCGAATTCCGGATCGATCCGCCAAGAAATCGAAAGATCCAACCCCATTTTGATGCCGTCTTTGGTGGGAGTCCAAACCGCATCTTCCCCCTTCACCTGCCCCTCGTCCTTTTTGTTGGTGAAGGTGTAGACCCACACGGTGCGATCCATCATGTACACCGTGTTCCACGGCGGCACCAAGTGCCAACCCGTATGCACCGCTTGCGTGGACACGCCTCCGGGCGTCACCAGCACGCCCACCTCTTGGGCCCCCACCTTCACGATGAAGGACAACAGGGCCAGCCCCACCAGGCCCGCCAAGGCCGCGAGCTTCGCGAAGGGAAAGGCCACGACTTGGCGGCGAGGAAGGAAGGACAGCGCACCGTAGGCGATGGCCACACCAAAAACAAGTTGGAGGATCAAGAGCATATTGCGTCTCCTAGAACGAGGACCGTCCGTTCACATTCCTGGTCAACCGACAAGCAAGTGAACTGGGGAAAAGGTTAGCAAACGCAGGAAATTGGCAGGTGTTGGAGACGGGTGCGATCGCCTTGCGAGGGATCGCGCGGGTTCCCCCTTTGCGGGCAAAACCCACCCTGTAGACCAAGGACGCGGGCATATACGGGCTTTCCACGGTCACTTCCATCGCCATGGACATCCCATCGGGAGAAAGACTGTACCGGTTGGTGCGCGTTCCGTCGTCGGCATAATAGGTTTCCACCAGGCATCCTTCCTGGGTGCCCACTTTGAAGAGAAGAATCTCGTCCTGGGCTCCGTTGGTGGGAATTCCGGTTGCCCCCAACACCACGGTCGTTCCCGGTTTTCCGTCGTACCCGATCTGAATTGTCTTCATGCTGTCGGCAAACACGAATTCCAATTGGGTGACCGGTGGGTTGATGGAAGTCAGTCGGTCCACTGTGGCAGGCCTAGCTTGAGCATCCAAGTTGGCAGCGTAGGAATCGATCGCCTGACGAATCATGGCAACTTGGGAGGAATCGGGAATCCAAATCCCCGCGAAGCTAGAAAGGTCCAAGGCCGAGCTGACCGAAGCCAGGGCCAGCAGGGTGGCCCAACAACCTACTCCTGAACGGAAGTTCTTTGGCGTGCCAAGATTCCAGATGGTTTTCCGTCGATTCTTCATGATCCAGCTTTCGGTGGCAAACCTTCGACCTGCCGCAACCCACGGCAATCCTTACATTGTCAAGATGAGTTTGAAATCACCATCGGATCAAGCCAAGTCGAAAGGCTTGCCGCCACCCACCTACCACCACGGCGATTTGCGCGAGGCCTTGGTCCAAGCCGGGATCGAAATCCTGGAGGAGCGGGGTCTGGCCGCGCTGACCCTGCGCGAAACGGCTCGCCGCGCGGGAGTCAGCCATGCCGCCCCCTACCACCATTTCTCCGACAAGGGGGCCTTGCTCACCGCAATTGCGGCACGGGGATTTCGGATGCAGCACAATGCCATGGCCGCCGCCGCGCAGTCAACGACCGATCCCGGCGAAGGCTTACAGGCCTATGGCCTGAATTACGTGTCCTTTGCCCAAAATCATCCTTCCCTGTTTCGGCTGATGTACACCCGGGAATGTGGTCCGAACACTCCCCCCGAACTCGCCGAAGCTTCTTCGGGATTCTATCCGAAAATGGTGGAGGGAATCTGCGCGGCGACCGGATGTTCCGTCGAACAGGCAAGTTCCATTTCCCTTCTCCTTTGGTCGACCATGCACGGGTTGGCGATGCTTTGGCTTGACCACCAACTTCTGTGGGAAGGACATCCCCCCCTCGACAAACTTGCCTACGAGCTCTCTGAATTGCTGGGTCGAATCCTGCAATCCCCGAATCCAGCGCCCTAAGCCAAGATCTCCTTCCAACAACCGCGCCCCAGGATTGGAACACCCAGAATCTGGAGCTTGGCGATCATCGGGTTGTGCGAGGGAGGATCCCCGCCGGTTCCCTCCTAGCAATACGGTGCGGGGGGTTGCATGAGGCAAAAAAGTGCTGTAACATACTGGACGTCGCTGTTGTCCTGTTGCCCCACATCAACGGATCGCCCCCCAAATGTCGTCTGCCGAGCTCAAAGTCCTAGCCATTGATGACAACCCTCTGAATTTGATGGTTATTTGGGCGATTTTGCAACGTGTATTGCCAGCGGCTCAGTTTTTCGAGGCCACCAGCGGTCAAGAAGGCTTGGCCTTGGCGCGAGCCAAAGATCCCGACGTGATTCTGATGGACGTGATGATGCCCGAGATGGGCGGTTACGAAACCTGCAGGGCCATCAAGGAAGATCCAACACTTCGGGACATTCCCGTGGTTTTTGTGACCGCCTTGAAGGGCGACCACGAGGAACGGATCGATGCCTTGAATGCCGGCGGGGAAGGCTTCCTCTCGCGGCCCATCGATGAATGTGAATTGATGGCCCAGATCCGGGTGATGACCAGTCTGAAGCTCGCGCGGACCAAACAGCGCGACGAGAACCATCGGCTGGAATCCCTGGTCGCCGAGCGAACTGCTGAACTCCAGCGAAACCACGGCCGACTCGAAGGCTTGGTGGCGCTCTTGCAAGCGGATT
Organism: uncultured Fibrobacterota bacterium; assembly: GCA_903825275.1. Taxonomy (GTDB): domain Bacteria; phylum Fibrobacterota; class Fibrobacteria; order UBA5070; family UBA5070; genus UBA5070. The sequence continues at coordinate 4,827 of CAIKAA010000484.1, forward strand.
GGGGGAGCGATCAGGAATTCCTCGACCACGTCTTGAAAGAAGCGATCCGATTGACCGAAAGCGAGGTCGGGTACCTGTACCACACCGCCGAAGGCTCCGTCCAATGCTCGCTGTCGGGCTGGACCTGCGAAGGCGGGGCCCATTGCTCGGCCGCCCATCGATCCCAACTGGATCAGATGGACAAAAAATGCCTTGTGGCCGAAGCACTCCATCAGGAACGCGCACTTCTGGTCAACCATTCCGATTCTCGCGATCCTCTCCATGGCCTTGCACCCGAAGAAAAAAAGTTCCACCGACTCCTCTCCATCCCCATCTTGCATGACCAAAAGATCTTGGGCGTGGTGGGCGTGGCCAACAAGAAAACCGACTACACCCCGTTCGACACCCTCCAACTCACCTTGCTCATGGATGGAGTCTGGAAGTCCATCTCGCGGCGCAAGGCCGAGGGCGACTTCACCGCCTTGTTCCAGGAAATGCTGGTCGGGTTTGCTGTCTTCCAAGCGGTCGACGAGGAAAACCCCTCGGAAAATCGGAATCTGAAGGCCAATCCGGCGTTCGAACGAATTCTTGGGTTGAGCGCAGCCGGGATGTCCGGAAAGTCCTTTGACGAACTTTTTCCCGATGCCGATTCCAGCCTGCTCGAATCGTTGGGACGAGTGGTGTTGGAAGGAACGGCCTTCCAGACAAGAACCTCCTTTCCACAGCTGGGGAAGCATTTTGGGGTCACGGCCTACCGCAACACGCCCGGACAATTTGCCGTCCTGTTGGCCGATGTCACCGATCAAGAAGAAGCCCAGCTGAAATTGAAGGCCAACGAGGCTCGGTTGCGGCAGTCGGAAAAGATGGAGGCGATTGGGATGCTAGCCGGTGGCATCGCCCATGACTTCAACAATATTTTGGGGGCCATCATCGGGTTCTCGGATTTGTCGAGCCGTCTGGTAGAACCCCAATCGACCGTCCACATGAATCTGCAGAAGATTTCCAAGGCAAGCAAACGCGCCGCCGACCTGGTTCGACAAATTCTGACTTACAGTCGCCAGGAAGACCTGCACAAGTCGGTCGTGCCGATTGGCCCCATCGTCGCCGAAGTCCTGGATCTGCTTCGCGCGTCCATCCCTTCCTCGGTCTTGATCGACACGGATCTGATGAAGGACTCTGTGGCTTTGGTCTTGGCCGATGCGACCCAAATCCATGAAATGGTCCTCAACCTCGCGTGGAATGCCGTCCAGGCGATGGACCAGAAAGGGACCTTGGGCGTCTATCTGTCAACCCGATTCCTCGAAATCGACACCCCAGTCCATTACGGCAAAATCTGTCCAGGAGAATCCGTGGTCCTGGAAATTTCCGATACCGGGACGGGAATGGATGAACAGACCCTCCGGAAGGCCTTCGACCCCTTTTTCACGACCAAGCCGGTCGGCGAAGGAACAGGAATGGGACTTTCTGTGGTGCTTGGAGTGGTCCAGGCCCACGAAGGGGCGATCCAAGTGGAAAGCCACCCGGGACAAGGGACTGTGTTCCGGATCTTTCTTCCCGTTTCACACCTGTCCGAACCAATTCCCCTGGAAACCTCGATCGAGTCGATCGGCACCGGAACCGAGCGGATTTTGGTCGTGGACGATGAGATTTTCTTGGTGGACCTGTTGGAACAGGCTCTGAAAGGATTCGGCTACCAGGTCGTTGCGATGACCGACAGCGCCAAAGCCTTGAAATACTTGAAGGACAACCATGGCGAGATCGACTTGTTGTTGACCGACCAAACCATGCCGGGAATCACTGGAGCCGAGTTGGCCAAAGCCGCCCGCCGTCTAAACCCCGAGCTTCCGGTGGTGTTGTGCACGGGGTACAGTTCCGAAATTGGTCCCAGCCGGGCCAAGGCCCTTGGCATCCGACGCATGCTCAACAAACCGATGGAACCCATGGAACTCGCACGTCATTTGCGGGAAGTTTTGGATGAACCTTACGGAGACAACCTTGGCTAAGCTACTTGTGATCGACGACAACCAGGATTTTCGGGAAATGGTCGTTCAAACCCTCCTGGAGGCGGGATTTGAAGTCGTGACGGCAATCCACGGCAAAGACGGCCTCAAGGTCCTTGCCGAAAGCCCCGTTGATCTGGTGGTGACCGACCTGGTGATGCCGGAAATGGAAGGGATCGAAACCCTCACGGCTATCCGGAAACGATATCCGAAAATTCCGGTCATCGCGGTTTCGGGAGGAGGACCAACGGGCGGTGACTACCTGAACTTTGCCCGCAATTTGGGTGCGAGTTACGCGTTTGCCAAACCCCTGCAGATGGACCGATTCCTTTCTGCTGTGCGCGAATGCACCGACGGAATTTGACCGATGCGAACGCGATGGCCCGAGGCTTTCGCGTTAGTTCCGGCTCAGGTAGATCTGGTACATCAGGGGGGATTTTAGGCGAGGGCTGGTGACGAACACGTCCACCACCATGTTTTTTCCATCCAGCGACAGCGTGTAGCGATTCTTGTGCGCACCCTGTTTTCCTTGGATGGTCTCGACAAGAACACTGCCTTCCATCGCCATTCCCACCTGGTAGGTTTCCCCATCCCCACGAGACCAAGCGACTTGGGATCCATTGAGGGGCGCAACCCGCCCCTTGGCCCCGTCGAAGCTGATGGCGGCTTGGTCTTTCGCCACCGAAATCGAAATGGTCAGAGGCAACTTGTTGTTGCCTTGAAGCTTCCCACGCGCCAAGGAACGTGTGACAAAATTTTCTTCGGCCAGCGTCTTTTCAATGGCGGCATTCACGTCGCTGGAACGAGCCGGAACGAGGTTCCAGTTTCCCACAAAATCCTTGATCTCGGCGGCCGTTGCGGGAATGCAGAAACTTCCGACCAGCAGAATGACGAAGAGGATCTGGATTCGACAGATATTGTCTCGAAGGATTTTGGGTACCATCATTGGTTTCCTCGGCATTCTTCCAATTTCGCTGCCTTCGATACAACCGGCTTTCAGCCGGCCACTCAGGCAGCGGCGGTTTTGCATAACAATTGTATCAAACTATCCAGAATCTGACCTCACCAAAAGGTTCGGACGTTGCCTGAGTGGCCGCCGTAGGTGGTTGTATCGAAGGCAACGCGAACCAGACGTTGCCTGAGTGGCCGCCGCAGGCGGTTGTATCGAAGGCAACGCCTTACGAATACCAGTCCTGCAAGCACTTTACGCCCAGATCACTCGACCGCAAGGTGGCGATCGCTTCGGCGGCGGCAGAGGCGGCGGAAAGCGTTGTGGTGTAGGGAATTCCGGCGCGCAATGCGGCCTGGCGAATCACCGCGTCGTCGCCCTTGGCATCCGATCCCATGGGCGTGTTGATCAAAAGGGCGATCTTCTTTTCGAGCAACAACTCGACGATGTTTCCCGCGCCTTCCGACACTTTTTTCACCGTCTCGACCTCGATGCCCTGTTTCTTCAGGAAGGCAGCGGTTCCATTGGTCGCCACCAGCTTCATGCCCATGCCCGAAATGCGGCGAGCCACATCCACGATGGCCGGCTTGTCGCGATCGTTCACGCTGACAAAAACCGTCCCCTTCAACGGGAGCTTGGACGAGGCGCCGATCTGCGACTTCGCGAACGCGCCGCCAAAGGTCGCGTCGATGCCCATCACCTCGCCGGTCGACTTCATCTCGGGTCCCAGCACGGTGTCCGATCCGTGGAACTTCGCGAAGGGAAAGACGGATTCCTTCACGCTGTAGTGGGTGGGAACCAACTCGCTGGTGTAACCAAGTTCGGCAAGCGTCTTGCCCAGCGCCACTTTGGTGGCCAGATTGGCAAACGGGATTCCGGTGGCCTTGGCGACAAACGGCACCGTGCGCGAGGCGCGGGGGTTGACTTCCAGCACGTAGACCACGTTGTCCTTCACGGCGTATTGGATGTTCATCAAACCAACTACCTCCAAGGCATGGGCGATGCGCACCGTCTGCTCGCGCAAGACAGCCAGGACAGATTCCGACAAACTGATGGTGGGAAGCACGCAGGCGCTGTCGCCCGAATGGATGCCCGCCTCTTCGATGTGCTGCATGATGCCTGCCACGATCGCAGTCCCGTGCATGTCGCGGATGCAATCCACGTCGACTTCGGTCGCGTTCTCCAAATACTGGTCGATCAGAATGGGGAGCTCGGGCGTCGGGTGCACCGTCTCGCGCATGTAGGTCGAAAGTTCCTCGTTCGAGTAGAGAATCTTCATGGCGCGGCCGCCCAACACGAACGAGGGTCTGGCCAAAACCGGGAATCCAATCCGGTCCACAATGGCCTGGGCCTCGGCGGCGGTGGCAGCTGTGGCACCGGCTGGTTGCTTGATCGCCAATTCTTCCATCAACACGTTGAACAGCTTTCGGTCTTCGGCCAGCCAAATCGACTTGGGGGAAGTGCCGATGATTTTCACACCCGCGTCTTCCAAGTCCTTGGCAAGCTTGAGAGGTGTCTGGCCGCCGAACTGCAAGATCACTCCATCGGGCTTCTCGTGCTCCAAAATGTTGAGCAATTCTTCGCGGTTCAGCGGTTCGAAGTAGAGTTTGTCCGAGGTGTCGTAATCTA
>CAIKAA010000485.1 GCA_903825275.1 uncultured Fibrobacterota bacterium
ACGCCCCCAAGTCTGTCCTAGCGAAGGCTGCAAGGACCACGAAGGTCGCGCGGTCTATTTCGGGAAAGTCGGAGAGTTTGGCCTAGCCGTGACCGGCGACTTGCCACCCGACCAACTGGAAAAAGTCGCCGGAATCCGGAGGTAATTAACCCGAGCCGCGGGTAACCAGCGATCCTCATGCGCTCGGGTTAAAACCCTCGCAAGGCCCTCAAGCAATGCTACGCCGTTGTGTCCCAAGGATCATGCCAGGGTTTTAACCCGAGCCGGGAATCCAGCGATCCTCATGCGCTCGGGTTAAAACCCTCGCAGGGCCCTCAAGCAATGCAGCGCCGTTGTGTCCCAAGGATCATGCGAGGACTTTAGTCCGAGCCGGGAATCCAGCGATCCTACATGGGCTCGGGTTAAAACCCTCGCAAGGCCCTCAAGCAAAGCTGCGCCAATGTGTCCCAAGGATCATGCGAGGGTTTTAACCCGAGCCGTGGATCCGCAGGGTGCCAAAGTCTGGTACTGAGCCCTACTTCACCTTGACATACCAGCGAAGCACGGGTTTGATCGTCGTTGGTGCTGCGGGAAGGATGCGGACAGAATCTGTCGCGGCCTTCTTGGTCGCGGTGTCGATTTTGGAAGCTTGTCCCGCTGGAACGGTTGTCGGCGCGCCGAGCACCACCCCAAACGAATCGATCCACTGCCAGCACTTGTCGGAGCCGGGAAGGAATCCATCGGCCCCCGGATTGGCCAGCAAGCCTAAAACCGATCCCTTGGGAAGCAGAGCCGCTTTCCAAATCGTGTCCAAGGCCAATTCCTGGTGCAGGCGCGTGATCCAATCGAGGGAATCTTGGCGATTCTTTTTGCCCAGGCTGGCCAACGCCCTTCGCAGCGAGTCAGTTTGCTGCATCCATTGGTCACGCAGTTCGGCAAGGCGCTCGGCTTGGACCGTCAACGCCGAATCCATGGCTTCGAAATTGTGGTTGACTTGGGCGGCCTTGGCGGGGACTCCGGACTGGAACGTGTAGGGAACCACGGCCATCGCGATCGAAGCCAACAGCACCGAAAGGGAAATCCATCGCATCGTGACCTTGTCTCCTCAGGAAAACGGATTGGTTCGAAGCACAAGAACGATCCCGGGTGCGCAACTCGACGAGGAGGTCACAACGAGACGTCGAATTTCTTTCCGTCGCGAGACCCAAACCGTTTTGGGTCCCGACTTCGCGTTCGTGGCGGTGAAATCCGTGAAGGGCAACAACTTTGGAGCAATTCTAGAAAATTGCCGGGCCTCAAACGGAGGTCTTGAGCCGCCGGACCAGGAAACTCCAGGGGGGCGGTTCGGTCTTCGCATCCACCCAGCAGTTTTCCAGACCCGAATGGACGGCGTCCGCCGACTGGCCGCGCTGGTTGACCAATCCCGTGGCCCGAAAGGGTTCCACGCCTTTGGTCGTCAACAACTCCAATTCTTCGCCGTTTTCAATCTTGTTCCGGACCGACAGGCGAATCCTTCCCGACGGATCCCACTCGCGGATTTGCGCGACCACTTCGGCCTGGAGCTCGGTCTCGCGCCCCTTTTCGAGCTTTTGCGGCAACGGATCTTCGGAAGTGTAGAACCCGCTCATCCAAGCCCGGGAATCGGTCGACAAGACGGCCGCTATCGCCTCTGGACAAATTCCGTCGCCACGCGCGAGGGAATCCAAGGCCAAGCGATAGCCGCGCACCACCTGGGCGAGATAGTACGGCGAACGGGTTCGGCCTTCGATCTTGAGGGAATCGACGCCAGTTTCCAAAACCTTGTCGAGGATCGGCAAGGCGCACAGGTCGCGGGCGTTGAAGAGGTAGGTGCCGTGCTCGTCTTCGGTGACCCGCATGGATTCCCCAGCGGGCAAGTCGGGCGAAGTCGCGGTCAGCTCGTAGGGGAAACGACAGGCGTTGTTGCAGTTGCCTTGGTTGGCATCGCGGTGTTCGTAGTAATTGGAAATCATGCAGCGCCCGCTTTGGGCCATGCAGACCGATCCGTGGACGAAGACTTCCAGCTCCAGATCAGGCACCTTGGCGCGGATGTCGGCCACTTCGCGCAATTTCAGTTCACGCGCCAAGATGACCCGCTTCACGCCCAGGTCGCGCCAAAAGGCACAGGTGATCCAGTTGACCGCGTGCGATTGCACCGAGAGGTGGATGACCTGGTCGGGAAAGGTCTTGCGGACCCACCCGATCATTCCGGGGTCCGCCATGATCAAGGCATCCGGACCCGCCTCGATGAGCTCGCTCAGCGCCTTCTGAAGGGCGTCGATCTTGGCATTGTGGGGATAGAGGTTGGAGGCCACGAAGAATTTCTTCCCCAGGGCATGGGCCTCTTCGATTCCCTCTTTCATGATGGCGATGGTCTTAAAACCGTTCTCGCGACCGCGCAGCGAGAATGCGGGTTGCCCCGCGTAGACGGCATCGGCCCCGTAGGCAAAGGCGATGCGCATTCGTTCCAAATCCCCGGCAGGGGCAAGAAGTTCGGTCATGGTGTGGGGTAAGGTAACCGCCCAACCCCCATCCCAACCATCGAGAAATTCCCCCCCAATAAAGGACTGCTTACCAGCTCAATCCATAACCATAGGGGAACAAGGGCGCGTAGTTCGCATCGCCCAGGTTGATGGGGATTTGCGCCATGCTGCTGGGCCAGGAACAAGGAAGCTTTCCGGTGGGCTTGACATCGCCAAACAACACATCTCCCACGCCCTGTCCTTCCGATCCCGGAAGCCAGGCGGCGACCACGGCATCGGCATTGGCCAGGGCATCGCCCAAGATCAGCGGCCGACCCGAGACCACCACCAACACGGTTTTTTGTCCCGCCTTTTTCGCGGTGGCCAATGCGGTGGCCGCATCGGTGGGAAGGGGCAAATTGGTGGCGTCTCCGTTGGTTTCGGCATAGGGCTGTTCGCCGGTCACGACCACCACGATGTCGGCACCGGCGGAGGTTGTTTTCAACCCCTTCACCAATTGATTCATCCCCGAGAGAATGGAGGTGGCTCCGGTTACCACGCCAGGCCCGCCGTTCCAAGCACCGTCGTCTTTTCCGCCCACCTTGGTCCAACCGCCGCATTGCAAACCGGTGTTGTCGGCGTGAGTGCCCGTCACCGCAATGGACTTTCCGGTCTTGGGCAACGGCAGGAGCGAGGCCTCGTTCTTCAAAACGACCAGAGATTTTTGGACGGCTTCCCGGGCAATGGCCCTATGCGGGACCGACCCCAACTCGGCGTCCCAAAGAGTGCGCCGCGCCGAGGATTCAAAGAGTCCTTGACGGAATTTGACGCGCAAAATGCGCCGCACGGCATCGTCGATCCGGCTTTGGAGGATTTTTCCGTTCCCGACCAGGGTCCCCAGATCGGTGATGAATTCCGCAAAGTTGGCGGGCTCCATGGCCATGTCGGTGCCGGCGTTCACGGCGGCAGCCACTTTGTCGATAAAGGGTTGGGCACCCATGCGCTCGATGGCTTCCCAATCGCTGATCACAAATCCGTCGAAGGCCAAATCGGTTTTCAGGGTATCGGTCAACAAAGCCTTGTCGCCGTGCATCTTGGCGCCATTGAAGGAACTGTAGCTGGCCATGATGGAATTGACTCCCACCGCCACCGCGGCGATGTAGCCGGGCAAGTGGATGGAATCGAGGGCAGCCTGGGTGATTTGGGCATCGCCTTCGTTCAGGATTTTCCCCAAACCGGTCCCTGTCCCCATCGTGGTTCCGCCATCGGCCAAGTAGTGCTTGGAGCAGGCGACCACGCGCCAAGGCGTGGAAAAACCATCGCCTTGCAAACCCTTCACATAGGCCGATCCCAGCCGGGCCGCCAGTTCCGGAACCTCGCCATAGGATTCATAGGTTCGGCCCCAACGCTCGTCGCGGGCCACCGCAATGCAAGGCGCAAAGGCCCAATCGGCATTCCCCGCCCACATTTCCTTGGCGGTGTTTTCTCCCAAGCGACGCAATAGACCCGTGTCCCGGGTGGCACCCAATCCGATGTTGTGGGGCAGAACGGTGGCTCCCGTCCATTTGGCGTGGCCGTGGACCGCATCGATGCCATAGAGGATGGGAATGCGGCGAGGCATGGACTTGGCTTGCGTTTGGAGTTGGTTGTAGTCGCCCACGGCTTCCCCGCCGCCCGAGAGAACCGATCCCAACCGGTTGGTGCCGATCGGGCTGGAAATCAATCCTTGGGTCATTTGGCCAAACTTGTCGGCATTGCTCATCAGGTCCATCAACGAATCGATCCGGCGTTCGTAGCGGCCATTCTCCAGGGTCAAATTCAAGTTGGTGTCGGCATTGGGCAAGTCCAACCGCAACGCCTCGAATCCGGCCTTGCGCACCAGGATTTGGACGCTGGAAAGATCCAATACCCGGGCGGCCACCGGAAAGTCGGCCACCGGCTCCAACCGAGGGGAGCCCTTCGACCCTCCCCATCCCACCCAAACTTCCGACCAATGGGTGGACCCCGCCAATCCGTCGACGATCCAAGTGCCATGCGGCAAATTTTGGAACAGTCCCGCGGGGTTCGCCAACCGCCAAGATCCGGCCCCCGCAAAGAGCTCCTGCCTGGTTCGAACCTTGCCGTCCAAGGACCGCACGACGACCGAGACCTTCCCCGCTTGCTCCATGCGAAATCCCTCAAAACTACGGACCGGCTTTCGCAGCACGCCGACCGCGCTGGGAACATTCAACCGAAACGCGCCCAGGGCATCGGTCAGGACCCGCGTCTTTGGCCAGGCGGCCGTATCCATGACCCAGACGGCGGCGTTCGGGACGGGAGCGTTCTGGGCATCCAGCACCACGCCTTGGATGGTGGTGGCATGTGCGACACCCATGACCAGCAGCAGGGCCAAACCAGCGAGGTTGGTCGGGAGACGAGGAGGGCAAAAACTCATGGGCAAACAGTCCTTTACGGTAGTCCCACCCCCCGAAACCGGGGGTGAGCGAATCCTGATTCGCAACATGAGGCAAAAAGCTCGGCTGGAAGGTTGATTTTTGGGGAAATTTTCAAATCGGTCCATTTTGGAGACTGTCCCCACACGAGGGGAGAGTCAACCGCGAGAGAATCAGGGGCAATCCCAAAAACATTTTGGCTCACCCAAGTTCTAAGTTGCCTTCACCGAAGTTCACCCTTTTGTGGGCCAAAGGTGGGGCAACTATCGGGGATGGGCGCTCCAAAATGTGGGATACACCAAGTTGGGAGTGCAGGCTCAAGATCAAATTCGGCGTGGGAGCCTTGGATCAGATCACACTCCAGGGAGGAGGGAAGGGCTCCCGTCAATTTCTGACGCACCTAAGCGAGAGACCGTAATTCCAACTTGGATTTTCGGGAGCCATGTTCGAGTTTCTGGAAGCAAGACCTCGGCTGTCAGGATAGGACGAAAACGTATACTCCAAGGTGGTTGACCAATATTTGGCGTCGTCTCCGACATTTTTAAAAGCATTTAAATCGTCCAGGTACCCGGCGGGGAGTGCCGCAAATCCATAGACATCGGTTCCATCCCCCCCGGCTAACCATCCCGTGGTCGATTTCAATCGGGTTCCATCCACCGAATGGGTGAGGTCCACAACATTTTGCAGGGTCGTCCATTCGTCGTTGGAGGGGATATGCCAATCCGACGGGCAGATGCCTTGCACTGCGCTGGGGCTGGACGAGCTTGGCTCGGCACCATTCATGGCCACCTTCCAAGTGTACAGTCGGCCATAGGTTTTGCAATTCGCTGGGTCATTGTTGTAGCACACTCCACCATCGGCGTAATTCAAGTTCTGCGCCATCCAGACCTGCGAACCGATCATGACCCAGTTGTACGTCTGTTGGTCGCGGCTGTCGGTGAAGGTGCCGCCGGTCAGCGTGTAATTCGCGCTCACCACAGGGCTGTTTGCATACCCGATCTTGGCGGCTATGGCTTGGAGGTTTTCGGTTTCCATGACCGGGATCGAGTCGACGAAAATGGTCGAAGACGTGGTCGGCGTGCTGCCGTCGGTGGTGTAGAAAATGGTCGCCCCCGGAGTCGCGCAGGTCAGAAACACCATCTGGGCCTTTGGGTACCGGCCCGACACAAGGCTGAACTTGGGATTCTCCACGGTGTCCAAATAAGTGGGAAAGACAGTTCCTGTCAAAATGGTGCTGTCGCCCACGCGCGATTTCCCGACCAGGCGGTAGGATTTGCTGGCACCCGAAACCACGCCGGTCTGGCTGAAGCTGGTGGCCTTGCCGGAATAGACGGGGACCAGCTTGCCCGTTGGCCCAAAGGAAAGGGTCCAAGCAATGGTCTCGCCCAACGGCGCACCAATGGCACCGCTCCATTTGAACAACAGCGTGCCGCTGGTGCCTGTCCAGGCCGAAAGGTTGCTGTCGACCTTGATCGTCAGATTGGACACGGGATGGACGAAGGTTGCTTGGAAGGTGTCGGGCTTGGAATAGTTCCCCAAAGAGTTGCGAGCCACCCACCGCACGGGGACCACTCCCCCCGAGGTGTCGGAAACTGTCAAACTTGGCGAATCGGAACTGTCGGTCCAAAGGCTTCCGCTGTCGCTCCAGAGGAATTTCTCGACCGACCCAGAGGGATCCAAGTCGCGGGCTTTCAAAGGAAGGGAAAGGATTCGGGTCGCCGAAAGCACCGTGTCGGCCAAGGCCGTGAGCTGGGGTCGATCCAGGCTAAAGGTCACCGTGAAGCTGTCGATGCCGAGCTTGCCCAGATCGTCGCGAGCGGCCCACTTCACCTTCTTTGTGGCTTCCCCCGTCGAGGAAAATTTCAAGGTGGGCGCCAAGGTGGAACTATCCCATCCATGTCCCGTCGTGTCAAAGAGGTAACGCTTCACACTTCCCAGCGAATCGGTCGCGGCCAAACGCACGGAAAGCAACCGACCGATCAACACAAGCGTGTCGTGGACCTTGGTCAAAGAAGGAGGCGGGTCGAACACGGTGACATGGACGCTGTCTGCGGGACTTTTCAAGCCATTCGCATCGCGAAGCCGGACCACAATGGTGTGGATGCCTTCGCCAAGCCCGCTTTTGGGATGCCACACGGGTTCGGCGGTGCTGTCGTGCAGTTTTCCCATGGTCCAGAGAAACATTTCCACCTTGCCATTGGCCGAAGCGCCGTCGGCGCGCACCGCCACGTGCATCGAGTCCCGGAAGCTGGTGTCAGGCATGGCCTTCACGGTGGGCAGGACATAATTCACCCCGTCGGGGTCGAGTGGATTGTCCCAAGTGGCGGGACCTTCTGGCTCATTGCAGGAGACCAGCCCGAGGGCGGCCAGCAGCAATGACAGGAATTGTCTAGATCGAACGTCCATGGTCCTCTTCCTTAAAAAACCCAGGTGAACCCGATGCCCAATAGAAAGACCCCCGCCACTTCATAGGCGATCTTGGCAATCTTGGCGTCGGATTCGGCGTCATTGGTGGCTTTCACATAACGCGACTTGTAGTCCGCGAAATTCGCCTTGGCGTTCTGGTAATCCGACAAAGCCTTTTTGGCCTTGTCGTTGTTGCTTTCCACGCGCGAGTCGAAGGTTGCCCCCGTCGCCGCCGACAAAAGGGCCGCCGACCCCAGCCCAATCCTCCAGCCCCACCGGTTGGCACTCCTTTGACGGGCCAATTCTTCGGGGGTCCATTCAAACGCGACGGGAATGGCTGTCGTCGCGCCTTTTTGAAGACTCACCTCTTTTTCCCAGGGAAGACTCTGTGGAGAGGTCAAGCGCAGGTGGTGCGCGCCCGCCACCAGAGAATCGGATTTCCAGGAACTTCCCGGTTCTTCCAACGTCTTCCCCAAAACTTTCCCGTCCAAGAAAATTTCGCCCGGCCGGTTCGTGGTCACGGAAAGCCACGCGAAGTTGGGTTCGATTTTGAGGTGATGTTCTTGGTTGAGGGCCTGGATTTCAATGATTTCTTCGATCGGCTCCCAGGGATGGGTCCGCACCGACAACTGCCATTTCCCGGTGCGCAAGGCAACGGGGTGACCGGTGACGGTGTACACGGTATCATGTCCTTGAACCAATCGGATCTGCACCATCGCCTGGGCTGAAATGGTCAACAAGCCGCCGGGAACCAATCGCACTTGGAGGAAGGTGTCGACCAAATTCGCGATCTCCACGATCGCGGTGCTGTCCAAGAATCCAAACTTCTTGAAGGTCACTCGGTGGATACCCGCCGTCACCTTCTCCAGCTTGCTCGGGGTCTCGCCCACTTCGGTTTCGTCCAATACAATTCGGGCACCTTCCGGATCGGTGCGCAGCTTCAGACTCCCCTGGCCGACTTGCATCGGGATCGAAACCTTCTTCAAATCCCCTGGACCCAAGGTCACTTCCACCGTGCCATAAAGATTCTTGGCCTGCGCCACCAGAAGGTGGGTGCCGACCTCCACTTTCTCGAGGGAAAAGGGACTGTGGCCCGTCACCGGTTTGCCGTCCAGGGTGAGGGTGGCATTGCTGTCTTGGGTGGTTACGTAAAGGTCGCCGAAACGGACTTCGGGCGCGACGGCGCCCCCGGCAATGCGCTGGGCACCTACCGAAAGCTTGGCCGCGAGGATCGGGACAGATTCTGTCAAAAGACCCTCCAGCTTTCCGCCAAAATCCTGGTTGGAGGTGAACAGGATCTCGCCCGTGCCCACGTCCAACAACCGCACGCTCAAGGTGTACAATTCGCCAATCTTGCCCACCGAACCCACCGCCATGCGGTCCACGGAAAGAAGCTTTCCCACTTCCACACCGCATTCGCTGTTGTCGCAAGCTCCGCTCCCCTGAAACCCCTGCTCCTTGAGGATCTTGTCCATTTCGCCGCGCTCCAGCACCCGCACCTTTCCGGTTTGCAACAGCTCGGAGCGCAAACGGTCGGTGATGATGGCCGCATCGTTGGCCGACACCCCACGGGCGGAAAAGTCCTCTACGGCAACCAAAGGGAGCTTGGCCGACGCAAGCGAAGGGAACGCCAATCCAAGCCCAAGGGCGGTCAGCGCGAAACGAAGGAGCTTCCCTGGAGAGGCCCACGGATTCCTGGGCGTGATCCGCCCTTGGGCCTTCCTTGATTTGGTCCCATCAAAAGGTCGGAAAACTGGGATTTGAAAAAATCCATAGGAGTCCATCGGCATAGATCAATAAGGTATTACATGGTCTTGTGGTATCCTGAAAGCGGGAGAGAGAATCCTCAACATTTATTCCCCTCGAAGGATTCCCTTCCTGGTGACGACATCCTTCCCCAAAGGGGTCTTGGCTCAGGCCGCGAACCGCTCCAAGGCCATGTCCAACTGCATCCGCAAATGTTGGACGGTTCCGGTGTTTTGGATGACCTGTTTGGCGGGAGCCAAGATTTCGGCTTGGGATACTTGGGCGGCCAACATCACGCGGGCCTGGTCGCGGTCCAGGCCCGAGCGCGCCATCAAGCGTTCGATCCGAATCTCCTCGGGGCAGCGCACGCCCAGAATCAGATCCAACCCTTCGATCATTTCTTTCCAGCGGTAGAGCAGGGTGGTTTCCAACACCACTCGCCCAACCTGCTCCAACTGTTCTTCCATCCGTTGGACAATTCGCAACCGCGCGGCGGGGTGGACCAAGGCTTCCAGCCGCTTCAAGGCCAGCGCATCGGCGAACACGATCGCGCCCAAGGCCTTGCGGTTCACCGAGCCATCGGGATACACGACGCCCGACCCGAACTCGGCGCGGATCTTTTCGGCGGTCTCGGTTCCCGGCGCATAGACTTGGTGGGCTTCCTTGTCGGCGTCCACCACGGCCCATCCCAACTCGCGGAGGTATCCCGCCACGGTGCTCTTTCCCGAGGCGATTCCTCCCACCAAGCCTAAACGAATTTTGTCGTGCATGCTCTTTACCGCTTTCCGAGCTTGGGTTTCACGAACAACAGATGGATTCGCTCCGACCGCGACGATGCTTGGGAATAATCGTCGTTGTAGGCCGCCAATTGTACCAGTCCGGCCGCCGAGGATGCACGCGCAAATTCCTTGAGACTCCAAATCCGCTGGGCATGTTCTTCGCGCTGCAGCGTGAAGGTGCCGTCCGGATTGGGGCTGAAGAGGTGGAAGTCGTTGTGTTGGATGTGCGCCGAAGTGTCGTACCAGCTGCGGCGGACGACATGGACACCACCCAATTCCTCATGGGAGGTGGATTCCAGAAAATGGGCTCTGGAATTGGTCGAGGTGGTGATGTCGGCGATCAAAGATCCACCCGGCACAAGCACCCGTTGGGCCTCGGCGAAGAATCGCTCCAGGTCTTCGCGTTCCAAACAATAATTGACCGCGTCGTAAAGGCACAAAATCGCATCGAACGACTCGGCCTTGAAGGGAAGCGCCCGAAAATCAGAACAGGCGATTTCTTTGGCGCGATGAAGACCCTGCCAAAGCATTTCGGGAGAAAGATCGGTGGCCACATGACGACGGCCTTTTTTGGCAAGGTAGGGCGCCAATCGACAGGTCCCGGCACCGGTCTCCAAAATCCGCTTGGGCGCCAAGCGATGGAGTTTCCAGATCTGTTCCACATAGGCCGCCCAACCCATGTGGTCGACATGTTCCATCACCGCATCGTACCGGGCTGCCAGGGCCTGGTACGGAGCCTCCATCAAGCGATCGTCCTGGGGGCGGCTCTCATCACATCCCAATTCGACGAGCGATCTCGGTGGGAGCGATGCGGCGATCGACGGGAATCTCTTCTTTCCAGCGGGCCACGAATTTTTCCAGCTTTTGTCCGCTCAAGAACTGAGAGGCCATTTGCGACAAACGCATCCAGTCTTCTTCCGGAGTGAGGTGTCGGGATTGCATCCGCTCGTCGACGTGCAGCAAGATCAAGCCATCTCCCGAGGCGATCGGCGCCCCAACCTTGCCGGTGGGAATTCCGGCGATGATTTCCTTGAACTGTCCCTGGAGTTCGTTTTCCGGATACCAGCCCAACACGCCGCCAAACGAAGCGGTCGCCTTTTCGGTGCTGTGCTTGCGAGCCAGCTCGGCGAAATCGCCGCCGCCCATCGCCACCCGACTCAACGAATCCACGAAGTCGCGGGTGCGCGCCGAATCCAAGGCGTTGGGAAGCAGAGCGAACAAAATGTGCCGGGTGCGAAATTCCTGGTCGCGTCGCGCCACCAATTCGATCACATGCCATCCGAAATGGGAACGGACCGGCCCCTGGGTGAACCGACCGGCTTCCAGGTTCAGGGCCGCCTTTTCGTAGGCCGGGTCCAGTTCGCCACGCTTCATGAAGCCGATGTCGCCGCCAGAATCCTTTGATCCCGGATCCTGGCTCAATTCGCGAGCGAGCTTTTGGAAATCCTCTCCCTTGCGCAGGCGCTCGATGGTCGCATGGGCATCGGCAAGGGCCTGGGAATCGCGAGAGGGGTTCACCATGAACTTGACCACGATCTGGCTCAGCTTGACTTGGTCGGGAAGCATGGGCATCGAATCTTTGTACTGGCGATAGAACGCCAACACTTCTTCGCGCACCGGCTCGGCTTTTCCCACGTACTTGTCGCGGACCTTTTCCTTCAACCGCTCTTCCTTGAGCTGCTTGGAAAGCCGCACACGGTATTGACCCAAGCTCAAATTGCCGCGTTGCTTCAAGATCTTGATCAAGGCGTCTTGGCCACCGGCGCGCTCGGTCATTTCGGCGACGCGCTTTTCGACCAATTGGTTCAGCTCGGTTTCCGAGACCTCCAACGTATCGGTCTTGGCCTTGGCCAAAATGATCTTCTCGTCGATCAGTTGGTTCAAGACCCTTTCGCAGCGCGTGGACCCAATCATGGCCGACGCATTGGGATTGGATTGGTCTTGGTAGTGGACCGCCTCGCGGACCTCCGAGACCAAGATGGGTTGGTCGCCGACCAAGGCGGCCACGCCATCGGAAATCGGCAGATTGGCCGAGTAGATCGAGAACGCGAGCAAGGGAAGGATCATGAGTTCACTTCTTGGCTGGAGCAGCACCAGGGACCGAATCGGCACCTGGAAGGGCTTGGGAAACAATTTGGACACCCGATTGCCGGGAAAGTTGGTAAACCACTTCATCGATCCGGTGCTTGCGCTCGATTTCAGCCATGCGCAACCGGATCAAATCCGAAATTTCTTGGAAGGACCGCACCGAACCCACCGCCGCTTTGGTTTGGAGCAAGAGCAATCCCCACCCGTCGGGCATTTGGACCGGGGGGCTGATCTGCCCCTCGGGCATGGTGAACAGCACTTCGGCCACGCTGGGGGGAAGCTCGGAACGTTTCCACAACCGCTGGGCTTCGGCGGCGGCCGAAGGATCGGGATTCAAGCGTTGGGCCTCGGCGGCAAAATTGGCCGGAGTCAAGGCCAAACGCATCGCGGCGGCGGTAGGTTGGTCAGCCAAGCGAATCTTGCGGAAACCGACTTCGGGTTCTTGGCGCAAGAATTCTTGTTGGTTTTCTTCGTAATACTTGCGCAGGGCGGGTTCGGAAACTTCCGGCATGGTGTCCAGAATCCGGTCCAAAAGAAATTGACCCAAGACTTCATCGGTCTTCTCGCGGATCTGGTGTCTCACTTCCAGATTGTCGTCATACTCCAGGCGGCGAGCCTCTTTGGCCAACAGCTTGGAGCGAATCCAGCGACGTGTGAGGTCCAAATACACCTCGCGCCCCGCGTGGCTGGCAATCTCGGGGGGAATGAGGGCTTGGAGCTGATCGCGAGTCAGGAATTCCTTGTCCACACGGGCCACCACAACCCCTTCGGGCTTGGAGCACGAGGCGGCAAGCAAGGAAAAGCCGACGGCACAAAAGGCGACAAGCCCGCGATGGATCTTCATGATGGACGTTCAAGATAGGAAGAGGCCATCTCACACACCACCGTGCTCCAATTCTCATCGGAATTTGGGCAGCGCGCCAAGGCGAAGGATTGACCACCTGCGCCCAAAAAGGTGGCTTTTAGCACCATGCCGATCTCTTCCAGGGTCTCGAGGCAATCCGCCACAAAGGCCGGGGTCGCAACCACCAAATTCCGGCACCCCTTTTGGGCCAAGATTTTGGCAACCTGGTCCGTCGCTGGCCCGATCCAAGGAGTTTTTCCAAGTCTCGATTGGAACGAAACCGACCAAGTTCCCGAGCCAAGCTCCAGATGTTTGGCCAGCGCCCTAGCCGTAGCGTGGCATTGTGCCTTGTAGCAAAGCCGGTTCGAGTCCGAAAGATTCGCGCAGCAGTCACCGGTCAAGCAGGAACCGGTCGAGTCGGCACGCCGCACCTGCCGTTCGGGCAATCCGTGGAATGAAAACAAAACCTGCTCGTCGGGAAGGCGCGTCAACAGCGGTGCGATCAAATCGGCTTGGGCGCCAATCCATCCCGGGTGTTCGGGAAAGGCGGGAAGGACGCGCAAATCGGGAACGTTTTCGACCTTGGCCGCCAAGCGCCAAACCTCCTCGATGGTCGACCCGGTGGTGGCCGAGGCGTATTGGGGGTAAAGCGGCAACAGCAAAATCTGTCGGCACCCGGCAGTCCTCAATTCCTGCAAGGCCATTGCCAGCGAAGGCGTTCCGTAGCGCATTCCCAGCGCCACCTTCCACCCCTCGCCCAATTGAAGGCCCACCTCGCGGGCCAAATTCTTCGAATGCACCACCAGGGGCGAACCTTGGGGCGTCCACACCTTGGCGTAGGCATGGGCGCTTTTGGGCGAGCGAAAGGGCGCGATGATCCCGCGCACCAGCAGTTGGCGCCAAACCCAAGGGATGTCGATCACTCGGCGGTCCGTCAAAAATTGTCGCAAATAGGGCCGCACCGCCTCAGCGGTAGGCGCGTCGGGAGATCCCAAGTTCGACAACAACAGTCCGGTGGGTGGCATGGAGAGGGAATGGTACCAAGTTCAAAGCGGTTGAGGAGGGAAAGGTCTAAATCCGGTTCCACCAAACCTACCGGACTGACAGCACCCAGTCGAGGAGTTGGCGCGTTTGGGTTGTGTCCAATTTGGCTTTGGGGGCCATCCATTCGACCAGATGAGGCCACTCTTCGGGGGAATGCGAAGAAATTTTGGGCAAGCCGTGGCAGGATCCGCAGCGGCTGGCGTACAAGTGGCGACCTTCTCCAAGTCCCTCGATGGTGGCCCAAGGCCGTGTCGCGCGGATCGAGAGCAAGGACGTGGAATCCACCCGAGGCAGGGTAGGGGAACATCCGAAGAACAGGATCGATCCGGTTGCCCAAAGAATTTTGGAAAGGAAAGGACGGTTCATGGTTCTTGTGCCTGATTGAAAGATTTGGTTAGAAGTGAAATCCAGCCAATAGACGAATTTCGATCGCTTGGGATTCCTCGTCGATTCCCCACAAGCGAGGCATAGCCGTGAGAGCCGCCCAATAGCCTTCTTGGCCAAAGGAAAGAGTGGGCCCGGCTTGGAAGGCGTGGTTTTGAAATTCCCAATTCGTCTTGTCAGAAATTGTCTGCCTCTGGGTCTCCCCGGTCCAACGGGCTTCGATCCCCAAGGAAAAGCGGGGAGTGAAGGAATAGGCAGTTGCCAGAGTCGCTTCCAGGGGAATTCCTTCCAAGTCGAGGGTCGAGGAGGCACTTTGGGGCGTGGTCCAAACCCATTCGGTTTCGGCGACCAGATTGGTGGCAACGGTCCAGGGGCCCATTTGTTTGTCCAACAAAATCTTCCCCTCCAGCTCCAGTTCTTCGGTCTGGAACCCCGCTTCCAGATACCAAGCGGATCCCAACGCATCGGCGGCGGGATCGGTCCATTGGTGTTTGACCTCGAGGGAAACGCCTTTCCCGTCGCTGGATCCTTCCCGATCCTTGGAGCTGCTGGAGTTCAAGTACAACGAAGCCTGCGTAGAAGGGGCCACGCCGACCTCCACCTCCACTCGTTGGTCAAGACTCGACGTGAAGCGGTCGCCACCGCCTCGGGCGGTGTTCCAAATTTCCAGCTCGCGCTGCCCGACCGGCATCGTGGAGGTTTCGTAGGTGTACCCAAACTTGCGTTCGTTGGCGGTGGCGAGGGCAGATAGGGCGAGAAGTAGGGTTGGAGTTCTCATGGATGCCTTCCTGGTTCTGGCGAAAACGGGTAGATTGCGATTGAGTCTCAATATAGGAATGGAGAAAGGAGTCCGTCAACCGCCTCGATCCCTTGGCACCCCGCCTTCGACAAGGCGAACGGATTTCCATCCGAATCAATTTTTAATCAGGCTCTGAGTGAGCTCCACCTCTCCAAAGGTCAATGGGTCTTCGCGTCGACTTCCTTCGAGATCCTTGCTCTCGACAGGTAGGCATGACACATCCACGTCATACCAACACGTCCATGATTCCCATACCTTCATACGACCAACCGGAGAAGCCGCTCGATGGGCGCGGTCGAGCCGGAATCATCAGTCACCATCCTTTGGAGAATCCCATGAATACGGTTTCACGCTTGCGCGGGGCTTTGGCCTGCGTCGTTTCCAACATCGCCCTTTTTGGATGTGCCGGCGGGTTGCAACACACTGCAATCGCCCCACTTCCGACCACCGCCGTGGCCTCGGGATTTGACGCCACCGAAGCCGGTTCCGCCACTTCGTTGGCCAGCTCGGGCGACACGCTCTATGTCGGGAGCAACAAAGGGATCACGGCCCTAAAGCAAGGCGCCAAGCTTTGGTTCCACGCGTTGCCAGACGCGGGGGTGCGTCGCATTTCTGCAGGCTCGGGCTTGGTGGGTTGGAGCGGGAGCACCCTTTCAGGACAGGAAAAGGTTGGCAATATTTTGCTGTGGGTTTCGGGAAGCGCGCCCGTTTACTCCGACATCAAGATTGGCTTGCTCGATGCGGCAGGCAATGAAAAATGGACTCGCGAACCAGCGGGCAAAGAGACCTTCGCCATTTCGGCCCCGGCCATTGGAAGCTCCACGGTCGCCTTCAACCGAGGGCAAGCTTTGGAAGTCTACAGCCTGGCCGATGGCACCCCGATCGCGTCCTCCTCCACCGTCGGTGGGGGATTGCTCAAATCGGTGATCCAAAAGGCGGCGAGCGTCAACGTGCCGTTGGATCCTGCCGCTTGGCAGGGTGGATTCTACACCTCTTGTTTGTCCACGATGTTCCAATTCGATTCCCAAGGCAAGAAGATGGACGACCGGACAAATTTTGGCTTGTTCACCCCCTTTGGCTTCAGCATCACCGCCGGACCGGTTATGGACAATGGACGCGTGTTCGTGGTTTCCGGAGATGCGAGCACCGACGGCAACAACCAGTACACCCGGGTCTTTTCGGTCAAGCCCGACAAGTTTTCTTCGGACTGGGATGTCAAGTACAAGAAAGACGGAGCCAGCTCGGGCGGAGACATTGCCATCGCCGGTGGACGCGTGTTCGTATCGACCAACTTCCACCTGATCGCCTATGCCCAAAAGGATGGCGACAAAATCTGGGCAATCGAAGGCCCGGCGGTTAAGTCCTCCTCGGCTCGCGGCGTGCGCTATGGCAGCTGGGGGCAAAATATTCCTGTGCGCAAGACGTTCGGGAACCTGATCGCCGCGGACGCCAACAAGGTCTATCTGGCCAGCTCCCTGGGGAAAACCGGCGAAGGCATCACCATCCTGTCAGCGGCCGACGGAAGCTACCAGAAAACCGTTTCTGTTGAAGGAACCATTCTCGGGTTGCAGCGCGTCGGCGACCAAATCGCGATCCTCACCACCTTGGGCGTTTCGCTGTACAAATGATCGGCACCGCCCTTCTTCTGCTGGGGTCGCTTGCCAGCGACTCTTTGAACCCTCCCGACACGGCGGCTCCTCTGAACCCTCCGGTGGTTTCCACGTCTTCGGCACTTGCGCCCGTGAAGACGGATTCGGCAACCCCGGCGGCGTCTCCCGAGCCAGGCGCTTCCCTCCACTCTTCCGAGATTGCTTCAAGTGTTTTGGGCTTTTTGGATCGCAGGAAGCCCCATGGCTCCCTACCGCGCGCAGGAACCCATCTGGAGGTTTCCTGGTTTGCGTCCCCGGCAGGCACCGGATTCTACTACCGCGAGAAGGGCAGCTTTTTGCCGCAATTTTTGTTGTCGGCCCTGTTGTCTGGAGCCAGCCAACAAGCAGCCGCGAGCCATGCGGCTCCAGGTCAGTCCTACACCTACCAAAGCGTTGCGGTCTCGGGGCCGATCGGACTCGCGTTTCGCCGCACCTCGGTGGAAACCGCCGTGGAGACCTACGAGTTCGAGGGGAATCCCAGGAAGATGGTGACGAAGACAGTAACTGTCAACGAGTCTTTGAACGACTTCACCTTGTTCTACCAGCACAACCTTCCGGTCAAAAACCTCTCGGGGCCGGTGATGATTTGTGCGGGTTGGACCGTGCCAGGAGCGTTGAACCTCCGCATCGAATCGCCTTTCCCGTTTCCCTGGGCAACCGTCCACCTCGAAACCGATCTCGGATCGACCTTTCACCGGGTCGAACTGGGATCCACGGCCAATCTCACCGATTGGGCTTGGATGGACTTGTCGCTTGTGACGTGGCAGAGCGGGGCTCCCACCGGAGTCCAGTTCATGGTCGGAACCAGGATCTGAGGAATTGACGATGAAAACACAAATCTTGGCGTTTTTCGGCTTGATGGCATCGACCGCGACCTTCGCGACAGATCTTGTCAAATGCGACAAATACTTCAGCGCTGGCTACGAACAGACTTGGGTCTCGGACGACACCTTGTCGGGAACCTACGGGGCCTTGGACGTCCAATTCCAGTTCACCGACGAGATGTACCGGACCTATTTGGGAAATTGGTCGCACATGTACGGCCATATCGTGATGGGTTACGGAGCCACCGACGTTCGGGGATCGATTCTCGACAACAACTCCTTCGTCATCGACCTTCAGGTGGGCTTTCCCTGGCAAGTGATCGACAACCACTACCTCACGGGAGGCGCGGGACTGTTGGCGGGAATGGAAATCGGACCCGCCAGCGCGAACCATACCGGGCTCGGTCTGTTGACCTACGCGCACCTGTTGCCCGACGGCCCCGTGAGCGTTCGTCTCCAGCACGAGTGGAACCTTGTGACCGAGGGTTCGACGAGTTCTTCGGCCCAAGCCTATCACCAGAAATTCGGGGGCTTTGTGGCCTTTGGCAACTACCTGGTGGGAGGCGACTATTCCACCCAAGATTCCAAGCACCGTCGATTTGGGATCACGCTGGCCTATGGTGCCATGGGAAGGATGTTGTAGCCGAACCTCCCTTTTCCAAAGGGAGATCAGCTACAATGGAAACCATGGCTCGAATCACGATCATTGAAGACCAACTGGAGAGCGTCCGGATCATCGAGTCCCATCTCAAAGGATCCGAACACCTTTTGGTTGGCCACTTTGGAAGCGTCGAAGAAGCTCGCGAGCGCTTGCGGGATACCCACCACCAGGGGTCGGACGTTTACATCCTTGACATCGGGCTTCCCGGTGCCCAAGGA
Source organism: uncultured Fibrobacterota bacterium (assembly GCA_903825275.1). Lineage (GTDB taxonomy): Bacteria > Fibrobacterota > Fibrobacteria > UBA5070 > UBA5070 > UBA5070. Next base: position 18,334 of record CAIKAA010000485.1, read on the forward strand.
TACACGCTGATTCCGGACATCTTGAAGGCCAACCCAAAAGCCGAAATTGTGATGCACACCGTCTTTGAAGATGTGACCGCGATCCTTCGCTGCATCGAGGCCGGGGCGACCGGTTACGTGCTCAAGGGCGTGGGTCGGGAGGAATTTCTGTTGGCCGTTCGCACCGTGCTCGAAGGAGGGAGCCATCTCACCGGTCGGGTCGCCAAGCGGGTGTTGACCAACTTGCGCGGCAAGGAACGGTCCAGCGAACCAAACCAATACCGGCTTCCCGACAGCTTGAGTCCGCGGGAAGGGGAAATTCTTCTGGGTCTGGCCAAAGGCATGTCCTGCAAAGAGATCGCGGCTTTTTTGGGGATCAGTTTCCACACCGTGGGAAACCATTTGCGCAAGGTGTATGAAAAGCTCCAAGTGAACAGCCGTGCCGAAGCCGTCGCCGTCTTGGTGGCCGATCAGGAGTGAATCAAAGGGCACACGACGCGCACCTGGCATCCTCGACCAGGTTGCGTTGTGATGTTCAGTTCGGCACCGATGCTTTCGGCGCGCGAACGCAAATTGCGCCAGCCTCGTCCCAAACCCACCGTTTGGGGATCGCACCCCGATCCGTTGTCGGAAATCGTCAAGACAAGCCGTCCGTTTTCCATCCGTCCTTCCACCCGGACCTCCTTCGCTTGAGAGTGCTTGACGCTGTTTTGCACCGCTTCCTGCGCGATCCGCAACAAGTGCAAGCGCATGGCCGAAGGAAGTTCTCCGGTCGATTCTTCTTGGAACAATCCCTCGAAATCCAACACCAGCCGGATGGAACCCAGACCGAAGGGTGCGAGCTTCTCGCGAAGGTAAAGGGCGAGATCGGAAGTGCCTTTTTCTTCCGAGTCCATCGTCCACATCAAATCGCGGGATAGGGCCAGCGACTCGCGCAACAATCGTTGTAACGAGGCGGCATCCTCGCGGGAAAGCAAGGGCTGGTCCGGCAGGGAGGCTCGCTCGACCACCGAAAGAGCTGCCACAAAGGCGCTCCCCACCGAATCGTGGATCTCGCGGGAGACCCGGATTTTCTCTCCTTCCATTTCATTTCGCAACGACAAATTCCGTCGTGCCAAGACCAATCCCTCCAGGAAGACTCCCAACGTCGCGCCAATGGATTCGGCGATTTCTCGGTCGGTAGGCAGGAAGACCCGCGCCATCGATCGCCCAGCCAACAGAAAAAAACCAACCGGTTCGTTGGCCTGGGAGAGCCAGACGGGAACCAACAATCCGTCGTAGCTGTGGAATCGTTCGGGGATCCAGGTCTCGTCGCGCACCAGGAGAGCCTTCTTTCCAAGTTGTCCCGCGATCCGCTGGGCTTCGGCTTGGGAAAACGGGGGAAGATGGTTGGGCGTGGACTTCGAGGACATGGCAAACGACGGGGGATGGATCCAAGCGGCGGCTTTCAGTGAATCGAAGGCACCGCCCGCGATCGACAGGGTGGCCTCCAAACCCGAAGCGGGATCGATTTGACCCAAAAGCACATGGTTCAATCGCATCAGCACCTGTTCCCGCGAGGAACCCGCCCCCCCCAACAAACCAGCCAACGCTTTGCTCACGCGAGTTCTCAAGGGCTGGTAGAGCAAGGCCACCAACCAAACATTGAACAACATGCTAGACAGATTCTGTCGCCACCCGGTGATCCTCGAGAGAATGGCACTGGCGGCGAAATCAAGGACCACCAGCCCCGAAAGCACCAAGACATGGATCACCAACCGTTTGAAGACTCCTTCGATTTCAAACAGCCGGTGGCGCAGAATGGAAAGGGCGATGGCGCCGGGCAAGAGGACAAAGGAAAAGAACGGCCCCAAATACCCCCAGACCCCGAGCCGATACCAGCTGCCGAGAAAGTGTGGTCCCACGTAAAGAACCACCGAGACCGTCGCGGTAACCACGACCGCCCACACCACCCAGCGAATTTGGACCCGCACATAGGGGTCGCGCTCGGTCCCCAGCGTGTGGGCCATGGCCCAAAGGCATCCGACCATGCTGGCCAAGTACAGGCTTTCTGGCGCATAGACCACGGCATTGGCCAAATAGAGTCCCATCGCCAACAGGCAGGTGCCGTAAATCGCCAAAAGGACCTTGCGCCGCGATCGACCCATTTTGTCGCGCGGAAAGGACAGGCAAAAGTGCAGCAACACCGCCGGGAAGACCGGGAAACAAAAGAGCGAATCCAAGCTGATGACAAACAGATAGATCCAAGGACTCATCGCGAATTCGCGGGCCAAAAGCACCCCAAAGCAGGTCGGAACCCCCGCTCCGATACAGGCCATGATCCAAAACAACTTGGCTTCGGGAAGATCTGGACGACAGGAAAACACGAGCCCCGCCACGAACAGGGTTGCTAGACCGCAAAACAACGAGGGCAACAACCCGCCCAAGATGGACATCCAAGGCATGGGAGTGGGAACCAAGACCAAAGCGACTTCTCGGTGCAGCGAATCGAGAAACCGAAACCGCGTCGGCTTTCCCACCCCCAGTTGCATCCCAAGATTTCGTTGCTGGGTCACCGATGACGAAAGCTGGAACGGTCCATCGACAAACTCGCAGTCGCTTTCCAAATCCCTTTTCCCAAGGTTGATCCCGTCGATTTCGACAAGCTGCGAGCCCACGATTTCAGGGTGGCCTTCCGCGACGCCCTTCTTCTCGACCGAGGCCACCACCCATCCACGCGAGGTTTGCTCGACTTGGATTCCGAACCAAGGACGACTGGGCAGATCCCACAACCCAAGAATCAACGGGGCCAAAGGCAAAATGACCCACCACCAAAGCTGACGGGGCGCGATTCGCATGCCAAAAACCATCCTCCAACAATAGTAGAAGATCGAACAATCGCGCGAATTCCTACCCCGCCCCACTGCCCTTCCCGAATTCTCGCGCATGCAACCACACGCCCAGAGCATCCTCGGAGCCGCACAGGCTCCGAAAAAACAGGGCCCGTTAGGCCCCAAAAAGATTTGCAAAAATCATGGCTACCCCGCGCGAGGAACGCCAACTTCCCCAATTCCATTCTGGGGCATCGCCCCCCCCAGCCAAAATTCGAGAACTTTTTGGACTTGGTCCGGATCGAAGGGCTTGGCGATATGAGCGTTCATCCCCGCTGCCAGACACATTTTTTGGTCTTGGACCATGGCCGAGGCGGACATGGCGATGATGGGGATGTCCTGGATTTCAGATTCCAGATTTCGGATGGCCCGGGTGGCCTGGTAACCATCCATCACCGGCATTTGGACATCCATGAACACGATGTCGAATTTGTTTTCCCGGATTTTCTCCAGTGCTTCCATGCCGTTTTGGGCAATGTCGACAAACATCCCACGGCGCCGGAAAAATTCTTCGGCGACCATCTGGTTGATCTTGTTGTCTTCCACCAAAAGGACCTTGGTGCGCGAAAAGGCCCCGGAAAAAACCGCCCGAGAATCCCTTCGGTCCCTGATTTCGATGGGAAAATCGGCGTGTCGGCGCTCCACGCCCCCGCTGGAAAGGAGATCGAACAAGGCGGATGGCTCGACAGGATTTGTCAAGATGCCGTGGATGCGAAGATTTCCGAGTTGTTCCAGGAGACGATCTTTTCCAAAATCGGTGACCATCACCACTTTGGGGATTTCGTCGAGAAGTCCAGATTGAATCTTCTCGTCAAGCCGAGCGACCAGATCGATCCCACTTATGCCGGGCATCATCCAGTCCACCAAAGCGAATCGAAACGGTTTGCCAAACCGTGCATGCCGTTGGATGGAAACCAAGGCCGCCTCCCCCGACTCTTCGGTGGTGACCAGGCATCCCCATGATTCGAGCATGTGCTTGAGGATTTCCCGGGAGGTTTGTTGGTCGTCCACCACCAAAACGCGCAACAAGGAAAAGCTTTGCAAACCATTGCGCATCGACTTCTGGCGGTCCAATCCCACTACAACCGTGAAGGTGAAGGTGCTTCCCGAACCTTCCAGGCTTTTGACCGAAATCGATCCGCCCATTTTCTCGCTCAGACTTTTGCAAATGGAAAGCCCAAGCCCGGTCCCACCAAACCGGCGAGTCGTGGCTCCGTCGGCTTGCACAAAGGGTTTGAAGAGGTTCGCGCAGGCTTCGGGAGAAAGGCCAATGCCCGAATCGGAAACCGAAATGGTCAGTCGGACTTGTTCCTCGTTCAATTCCTTCGAGGAAACCCGCACCAGGACTTCTCCCTGCACGGCAAACTTCAGGGCATTGCCCACCAGGTTGTTCAAGATTTGTCCCAGCCGCAATGGGTCGCCCAGGCAATGGATCGGAACATCGGGATCCACGCGGTAAAGGAGTTCGATTCCTTTTTCCCTGGCACGGGTGGAAAAGAGATCGGAAGTCGTGGAAAGAAGCTCCTCGACCGAAAAGGCAATGTGTTCCAACTCGAGATGTCCGGCTTCGATTTTGGAAAAATCCAGAATGTCGTTCAAGATGTGGAGAAGGGCCTTGGAGGAAAGGTTCAATTTGGAGAGGTAATCGGCTTGGAGAGTCGAGAGCGGTGTCGATTCCAGCATTCGCCCGAGTCCGATGATTCCGTGGAGGGGGGTGCGGATTTCATGGCTCATGTTTGCCAAAAACATGCTTTTGGCTTGGTTGGCTCGTTCGGCGTTTTGCCTCGCTTCCTCCAACTCTCGCTCCAGCGATTTCTGAATGGTCACATCGCGAAGAATGGCCGCAACTCCCAAGATTTTTTGGTCCTGGGAATAGATGGGAGAGAGGGTGGTCGCACACTCCACACACCTTCCCTCGCGGTGCAATTTCAGGCCAACAAATTGGATCACTTCTCCGTCCACGGCCCTTTGGAACATTTCCGATTCGAAGGCACGTGCCTTTTCGGGAACGAACCGGTTGAAGTGCTGCCCGATCATTTCCTGGTCCTCGAACCCCAAGATCTGCTCGGCGGCCCGGTTCCAGCTCTCGACCGTTCCGTCGAGGGACTTGCGCAAGATCGCGTCCCCGGAGTTTTCCACGATGGCGGCCAATCGATGGGCGGATTCCTCCGTTTTTTTTCGCTCGGAATTATCAACGACCATCATCAAAAAGTGCGGATCCGAACCATGGTGGATCCGTGTGATGGAAAAGCTCAGCCAGCGTCGAAGTCCAAACGTCGAGACAATTTCGGCATCGAGATTCCTTTGTATTCCTGTTTCCAGAACGTTTTGCACCGCTTGGTACAGGCCATTGGTCTTCCAACTCTCCAGCTGGTGAAAGTTGAGCTGGTACATCTGCTCGACGGTGGTTCCGGAAATTTTCGCCACCGCCTCGTTGGCGAGAATGCATGTGCCGTCCGATCTGCAGGCGAAGATGCCGATCGTGGACGTGGCGATGATTTGTTCATTGAGTTCGGAGGCGTCTCCAAGCTCTTGCTCCAATCTTTTCCGTTCGGAAATGTCTCGCCACGAGACGAACAGCGATCTCTGGCCGCTCAACTCCACGACAAACAGCGCGACATCGACACAGAAATCCGTCCCATCGAACTTTCGATAAATCCACTCGAAGCGATGGAACCCTTTCTCGCTGGCGATGCGGATGCGGTCGAGTGCAGCGAGGTGGGAAGCCAAGCCATCTGGTTGGAACGGAGGAGAAAGCTGATCGGGTGTCAAGCCCAGAATTTGCTCTCGACTTCCTTGCAAAAGAGTTTCGGCACTTTGGTTGCAATCCAAAATACGCCCGCCTTCGGCTTCCAGAATGAGGTAGCCGTCGGGTGCCATGGTGAACAAAACGCGGTACATCCGTTCTTTTTGGTCGAGTTGGCCGATCTGGGCAATCACACGTTCTTCCAAATGGCGATTGAGGTCTTCCAACTCCTTTTGCCGCTCTAGAATTTCCATCTCCTGAACCGAAAGCTTTTCCAACAACTGATCGAAGGCCCTTCCCAATTGGGCCGGTTCATCGTTGCCCGACAAACTCACGCGGCAACGGGTATCCCCGGCATTGCGCTTTTGGATCGCCTCCAAAATTTTACCCATCCGGCGACTGACCTGGGTCGCGACGAACATGGCCAAGGCGAATCCGATCCCGATTGCGAGAAGGCCGGCAAAAATCCTCTCATGAAGGACTCGATCGAGCGCCGATCGTTCGCTCTTGCGATCGAATCCCAAGCGCGCCCATCCCACAAACTGACCACTGAGATAGAGAGGTTGGAGATTGTCGTAGGCGTCTTCGTCTTCCTGAAACACCGAATGGATCGAAACCGGCAAATCCCCCAGATATTTTCCGATTCGAGGAGGGTCGGTATGCGCCAAAATCTGTCCATCGGGATCGGCAAGCAGGGCGTAGCGCAGTTTGTGGGTCTGGAGTTGGGCTTCGATCAACGGCTTCAAACTTTGAAGATCTCGGCTGGCGACTCCATATGCCGCCGCCGCCGCAAGGTTGTTGGTCTGTGAAACGACATCCAACCGATCGTTCGCCAAAAGAGCCGTTCGATCACGGAGGGTTGAATAAAGAAAGAGCCCTCCGGTCAAGACCATATGAACAAGGACAAGCCACATCAAAACATGAATTCGAAGGGTGTAATTCGTGGGGAGCAAACCTCTCCACATACGAGGCCGAACGCCTTCCGTTTTTAGCGCATCCTCGGGGAGCGACCCTTCAATCCCGGATTTTTTTGACATGCTTTTCAAATTCTGTCACATAGTTTCGGACGCGCTCATACGTCGTGTCCGTCGCGGCATAGAAACCTTGGATTTGGCTCCCTTCGAAGAAAGAGTTCGTGGCCGAGTCGCTTTGCATACTCCTCAGCGCCAATTGGACCTTTTCGGCAACTTCTTTGGGCACCTCCTTGCGGACCATGAAGGAATTGTTCACGAAGGTCGGGGTTTCCCATTGCACATGAATTTGAGAGGCTTCCAAAGGGTGTTCCTTTTGAAAGACCCGCCAAGCTTGCGGCCAAGTGCAGCCGGCGTCCGAAAATCCTTTCACCACGCTTTGGATCGAGGATTCCTGCGATCCCACATAATGGTTGTCCAAATCTTTGAGGAGATTCAGACCACTGTCGTGAAACAGCTTTTGCGGGAGGATGCAGGCGGCCAACGCCGTTCGCGAGGGATAACTGACCACGCGTCCTTTCAGATCGAGGGGGTGGCGAATTTTGGACGTGTTGCGAACCAGGATGACCCCCTTGAAATCGGAGGCCGCTCCTGCCATGCACAGCACGTGGTACCCGAAGGAATCAATGGCCCACAGGGTTTGCAACGGATTGGGCAAAATGAATTCCGGGCCCTTGGCGCGCAGCTTGGCCTCGAAAGCCGAGTAGTCCAAAGAAGATTCCACTTCAAAGCGAATCCCCGGCACCTGGCTTTCCAAGTACTTCGCCAGTGGAGCGTACACTTTGAGAAGCTCGTCGGAATTGTGAAGGGGATGGACCGCGATGCGGTAGACGGGAACCTTTCGGGGAATCGGCTGGTCCAAGTAGACGGGTCCCTTTGTCGACGACGGCTCCTTGCAGGCCATCAAAAGACCAAGGAGTGTCCCACCAAGACTGGGCAGTGCTTTGCGACCGAGGGGATTCCTATCCAAGGAAAGATCCTCAACGAATGGGAGGTTTGCGCGAAGGTGGCCATTACCCCGGCATCAACCAGGCACGACTCAGAGATCGGAGGATACAGCTTTCTTTGCCTAGATGCAAGTGGGATGGGATCAAGAAACCCCATTCAGAATCAAAGCCCACAATGAACATTACAGCGATGAAATGGATAGATTTCCCTCGATGAAAAATCTTGCCATCCTCGCTCCGATGCAGGAAGAACTGGATGCCTTGGTGCGCCTCCTGCCGCCAGTCACTCCACGCACCCTCCATGGAATCGACCTTTTGCAAGTGGAATTCCAGGGACAGAATTTATTCCTTGCGCGCTCTGGGGTTGGCAAAGTCAACACGGCCATGAACCTCTCCTTGTTGTTGGGGAGTCTCCCGTTTGACGAGGTGGTGAACATCGGGTCGGCGGGAGGATTGCGCGAAGGCCAAAAGATCCTGGACCTGGTCATCCCCGACGAGGTTTTGGCGATCGACGTGGATGTCACCCCGTTGGGGTTCGCCTACGGCCAAATGCTGGGAGAACCAGCCGTCTACCACACCGATGCTTCGATGCGAAAACGGTTTCACCGCGCCGCCGCCGCGTGGTCCGACATGCCCGTGGTGCACGAAGGCGCAGTGGGCACCGGCGATTCGTTCGTCTATCGGCCCGACCAAGTCCAACAGATCCGGGAGCGTTTTGGGGAACACCGGGTGGCTTGCGTAGAAATGGAAGGTGCGGCGCTGGCCCAAGTTTGCCGGCGTTTCCAGGTTCCTTTCTTGATTGTGCGCAGCCTCTCGGACGTCCCCGCATCGGGCGAGGGAAACCACCTGGATTTCCCCGTCTTTTTGGAGCGTGCTGCGGCGAATGCGGCTCGGTTGGTGGTGGAAATGCTCCAATGCCCTAGCGGGGAGTCCTCCCTGTCGGACTGACGGGTTGCGGCGGAGAGTTGGAGGCCTTCGGGGATCGGTGGGGGTGGTGAAAAAACAACCCCACAGAAAAAATTATTTGGACAAAATTGGGGAAACCGAGAACCTTTCTCAGAGATCTCTCGACCAAAGGGATGCTCTGGATTTCGGTCTTTCAGAGTCGGCGACTCCACCAGCTATCCAAAGAAGAATCCCAATGAGAAGAGCTTGGACCTTGAGCAGTTTTCTGGTCGTCCTGGCGACCTCCGCCAATGCGATCACCACCTGGGTCCATCCTGGTGCCCTTGAATCGAGCGGGGAGCTCGCGTTCACAAAAGAAAAGATCAAGACGGGAGCCCAACCTTGGAGCAGCATGTACACCAGCATGAGGGGCAAGTTCGCGATCCCGGGTGATGGAGCCATTCCTGCCCTGAACAACTCGGACCCCAATTCCAAGACCAATGAAGATGCCCAAAAGGTGCAGGCCCAGCGAGCCTACGGAAATGCCTTGGCCTACAAGTACAGTGGAACTTCGAAATATGCCGATCAGGCGGTGGCCATTCTCTTGGCATGGGCGGATGTCCAACCTTACGTGGCCTACAATGGCCAGCTCTACCAATCCATGCTGGATTGCGCCTGGATTGGAACCCTTTTGGGGCCTGCCGCCGAATTGGTCCGAGACTACATGCAGCCTGACGAACTGGCCAAGGTGAAGACCATGTTCAAAACGGTGTTTGTTCCGTCCTTGAGCAAAATGGATCCTTCCAACGGCAATCGCGACCTGACCCAGATCGATGCCTTGTTCAGCATCGCGGTCTTTTTGGAAGACGCCACCTTGTTTGAAATGGCGAAAACGCGATTGGCCTACCGGATCAAGGGATACATCTACTTGAAGGCGGACGGCTCGAAACCAACCTCGATCCCTGGCGCTGGTTGGGACAACACCAACATGAACACGATTCTGGAGGGCACCATGCAGGAAACCTGCCGTGATGCCGATCACCATGCGCAATTCGCCTTGGCGGCGGTTTTGGCGGCGGTCCAAGTCGCCTGGAACCAGAATGAAGACCTGTACACCGTTCACAAAGATCGGCTTGTCGCGGCCATGGAGCTTCAGGCCAAGCAGATCACCACCGGGTCAATGCAGGGGGTGTGCACCAATGGCGATGCCACGACGACGGAATTGTTCAATACCTTCGAGATCGGGTACAGCCATTACCACAACATCGTGGGGCTGCCCATGACGAACACCGAAGCGGTTTTGACCAAAATCAAGACCGGAGCCAGTGATTGGAACATTTTCTACGAGACATTGACCCACCATGGCACCCACACCGAAGGCGTCGCCGTTCGTCCTTTGGGTGGGGGATCCGCGCCGTTGCAGGTCACCTTGTTGGGAAACAACACTTGCGAAATCCAAGCCCATCAAACCGGAAGGGCCCAATTCTCGGTGCTCTCGATCGATGGCAAGCGCCTGAGCCAATCCGTTGTGTCGCTGGTCGCAGGAGAGAAGCGGACCCTGGCATTGGGTCTCGACCAAGCTCCCAAGGGAATTTACCTGGTCCAGGTTCGGTCGTCGGAAGGAAATACCGTTCTCAAGCTTTCCAAGTGATCGTCTGATTCCTCTTCTCGATCCAACCATCCTCCGTTCCCCCTGCAAAGGGGTCGAGCGGAGGATGGTCGCGAAGACGCAAAATTCCCTTAGTTGACCGGGTCTGTTCCACGCCAGAGGTTGGGGGTGCCCAACTTGATCCCGTTTTGCTTGGCGTAAAGGAACAACTGCATCTTGTAGGCGGGAAGCCACTTGGCGGGTGCGTTCAAGATCGCATATCCCAAGATCTGGGTTTCGCCCCAAGGCAGCTTCACTTCCTGGGTGGCCAGAGATTCTTCGGGAAGCTGGGCGAAGTAGTCCCGAATTTCTTGGGCCTGGGCTTCCATCCGTTCGGGGAACTGGGCGGGAGTCATTTCTTTTGCCAGAGCCAGATACTGATCCCGCCACCCCTTGTCGGGCTCCTGGAATCCCTTCAACGCCGAGATGACGCAAACCGACAAGTACCGCAACAGCTCTTCCACACTGCGCTGGCTTTCAGAAGGTCTCCAGCCATACAGGGATTCGGGAATCTTGTGGAACAAATGCACACAGGTTTGGCAATCTTTGGCCATGGTCTCGGCAAGCCATTGTTTTTGGAACAACTGATTCCTCCAGGAATGATGCGGCTCTCAAACAGCGAGATCCACCAAGCGACCTATCTACAAAGTTGACTGGGTACCAAAGGCGCCATCCCGGCTTGTGTTTGCCTCCGCAGGGATCAACCTGCCCGTGCCGGGCAGGCACTTGGCCCATCGACTGCCTAAGTCCCAATCCCTTAGGAATCCCTAATTGATGGAAGGATTGCTATGTTTTTTAAATGGAATACGTCTTGTATCGTCACATTCATGTTGACCCTCAAAAAAAATACAAATTGCTTTTTGAGCATCTACCTCTCACAACCTACGTTTATCTCGACGAAAATTTCAATCTTTACAAATCTCAAATCGATTACAACGAAGCGTTTGCAATAGAGGTTTCCGAGAGTCGGATGATCAAGAGTGAAGTGGCCTATTATGACAAATCAGAAGATAAAAAGATTCAGGAGATTTTGCCAAAAACGATGTATCGCGCCGTGGAAGACCAAGCCTTGGCAGAGCTTTACACCCTCTTTTTTCAATTGACTCATGGCCAATTCAATAATTTGATTTGTCATATCCAACATGTTGTGAAATCACAAATCTGGGAGCCTTATCGATTAAACGAAAGGGAAACCAACGAAGTTATCCATTTACGCTCAAGCCGATGACGCGAGTCTCTAGACCAATTACACCTTTCCTTTATCGCAAGTTTTCCCCGAGTGATCCGCGGCGACTTGAAGCTCCCCCGTCTCCCGTTGTTCGAGCAATAAAACGACATTAACCTATGAAATTTTATATTTTGAAATTCCCAACCACGGATTGCAGCTCATTGGACAGCTTGGCGAGTTCTTCGGCGCTCGACTTGATTTGCGAAATCCCGAGATTGGTTTCAAGAACGGCTTGGCTAGCATTTTGAATGGAGCCGGCGATTTGAGCAATTCCTTTGGCTGATTCGGCGACATTTTTTGCGACATTTTTTGCGCCACCACTAATGATGCTGATATTCTTGGTGATTTCGTTGATGGTTCTATCTTGTTCTCCAACCGTCCCCATCACCGTATGCGAATGCCGGTTGACTTCCTCAATGACGGCCACGATCCTTTCAATGGCACCAATCGCAGAATTTGCATTGTTGGTGATTTCGTTGATTTTGATTCCCATCTCATCGGTAACGTCGGATGTTTGTTTGGCGAGGTCCTTGACTTCGCCAGCAACCACGGCAAACCCTTTGCCGGCTTCGCCAGCCCTCGCGGCTTCGATCGCCGCATTCAGGGCGAGCAACTTGGTTTGCTCGGCAACTTCACGTATCATCTCAACCATGGTGGCGATGGAACTGGTGGTTAACCCAAGTTGATCCATGATGGCCTTCCCAGACTGAGTTTGCTTGTTGGCCTCCATGGCGGCGTTCAATTCCACCTCACTGCTTTTGGCAACTTCCTTTACGGAGGCGCTCATCTCTTCAATGGCCGAGGCAACCATATTTACGGAGCTCGACATTTGATCGGCAGCGGCTGAAACCGAACGAATCGTTGTACTGGCTTGTTCGGCGGCCGAGGCGACAGAGCTGGTCTGCTCCTTCAATTCATTGGAATTGCCCGCGATCTGGGTGGAAACTGCCGATAGTTCCGTGGCCGCAGAAGCCACAGATTGGGCGTTTTGGTGGATCACTTGCAGCAGATTGCGGGAATGATTGACCATGATTTGCATCCCCTGTGCCAAATGGCCAATTTCATCTTGCTTCTCTAGGTATTCCGCAGGAATATCCTTGGAAAAATCACCCTGGGAAAGCTGTGCGGTGTAATTACGAATCATGTTGATTGGATTTGCTATGCTTTTTGTGACGACAAGTGACAGAAATATGGCGATTAAAATTGAAATGGCGCCACCAATGGACAAGGCAATCCTGCCATTGACGATTGCTTTTTCTGCAGAATTTTGGGTCTGGGATATGCGATCTTCCCGCCAAGCGATGATTTGATTGAGGCAAGGAGTGACCTTAGAGATTTTAAAGGGAATGGCGGTATTTGATAGCAGTTCCAGTGCTTTCGTGTCGACGCCATCATGAGCGAGCGCCAAGTCGAGGATTCGATTGTTGATTTCACGACCAGCGACTAAAGCTTCTTCAAAATTTTCGAGCAATTCTTTGCCTGTTTTGGTCCTTGCCAAAGATTTAAGTTCACTGACAATTGCTTTGTATTCTTTGCGTGAACTTTGGATTGCAGCCATTTTTTCTTGTTTGCTGGCAACATCCCCGCCGGAAGCCATGCCATACATTTGAAGATAAATTGCATCTATTTGGGCACTGGCCTTTTGAATTTTTTCCAGCTTGCTAGCTTCGATTGTCGTGGAATCGAGGCCCTTTTTTATGCTAGACATTGTTTCTAGAGAAATGAGAATAAGCGCGATCAATGCCACCCCTACAACCCCACCGCAAAGCATCAATTTCGTTACAATTTTCAAGTCATTCACTTTCACAAAATTCCTTTGACGAAGTGATCTGTTGGGCGATGCTACCACTCCACACCGGCCAAGTCAAAGAAATCGGGAAAGGCAGCGTCTCGACTTGTCCGTCCATGCCTCTCGCCATCCAGGACGGAAACGGCTAAATTTGCCACTCCCTCTCAACAAGCTTTCTGTTTTCAGGAGACGCGATGCCCTACAAAATGGTGGTGCTGGATCTGGACGACACCCTCTTGCGCGAAGATCTGACCATTTCCGACCGGACTCGCGATTCTCTCTTGCGCGCCCAACGCGAAGGGATCACGGTGGTGCTGGCTTCGGGGCGGCCCACCGGGGCCATTTGGCGCTATGCCCGCGAATTGGAATTGGCCCAGCACGGTGGATACATTCTCTCGTTCAACGGCGCCGTCGTCACGGAATGCGCCACGGAACACGTCGTCTTCCAACGAGCCTTGTCGAAGGACATCATCCACGAGCTGTTCGACCACAGCGTGGAACACGGCGCCCAAATCCTGTCCTATGTCGACGGCCAGATCGTGACCGCGCAGGCCAACGAGTGGGCCGACATCGAGCAAAAATTGACCGGCATGGAAATCGTCGAACGACCCGATTTCAAAGGCGCGATCGTCCAAGACGCCATCAAAGTCATCCTTCTCCAGGAGCCCGCCTACCTCAAGACCGTGTCCGAGAAATTGCGCCCCGTGGTGCAGGACCGCATGAACATGGTCATTTCCAAACCGTTCTTCCTGGAGTTCACCGACAAAGGGATCGACAAGAGATTCAGTCTGGCCCAGTTGTGCGAAAAATTGGAAATCCTCCCCCGTGAGGTGATCGCCATCGGCGACAGCTACAACGACGTGGGCATGATCCGATTCGCGGGCTTGGGCATCTGCATGAAAAACGGCCCCCAAGACGTGCGAGCGGTCGCCGATCACGTGACTGAAAGCAACATGGAAGACGGAGTTGCCATCGCCTTGGAGAAATTTGTGTTTGGGGCCTGAGGGAGGGGGGAGCATCTAGCACATTAGGCCACGGGACTGTGGCGGCGGCCTCCGGTTGTTTCGCTTGATCTCTCTACCTCATCCAGTTTTGTGATTCGAATCACATCATCGGAATTTTGTTTGGCAAACAGAACTTGATAGAAGTAAATATCCAACATCTCCATCGGTGGAGGTCACTTAAGACGGAGATTGTCTGGGACTTTGCGAGTTTATAAAAGCTTTCATTTTGTCGTTATTTTTAGGCGAGGTACACGTTTCTTTCAGAGATAGAGGTCGATATGAGTGATATTCCCTGCAGGGCTTCTAGCTTAACCAGTGGTGAACATTTCCTGACGCCTTGGAGTTCAGGCAGCCTTATTGTTTCCATTAAAAAGCCCTCTTCGCCGCAAAAGGAGTGGCTTCGAAGCGTGACAGAGGGCGTATAAACTTTGAACTAAATAGGACTTGCAAAAAGCTCCGTAGGCCTTCATTCACAGGGGTAGGCAACGGATAGAAAATCCTGTGATCAAAACCAACAATAAGTACTTCAAAAAGAACGAGGGAAAAATGACAAGAACGAACAAGCCGAGTTTAGTCCGTTTTCGGGCAAGCACCTTATCGATGCTGGCACTTAGTTTGATGAATTTTTCAATGATTGGCTGTCAGTTAAATGATGTCCAAGAGTCCACAAACCAATCAGAACAAGCAGCGGCGGATCGAAGTTTAACCCCAGCCCCACTTGGCGTTGTTGCCGCTGTGCGATTTTCCCTCGCCGGAGGTACTTATATTGATCCCCTTCTTGTAACCCTTTCCACTACGTCAAGTGGTGCAAAGGTTTATTACACCACGGATGGAACATCCCCGACTGTGAATTCAATCCTGTACACCAATGCTGGTATAATTGTCAATACTTCAACGAAAATTTCAGCGATCGCAGTGTTATCCGGATGGACAAACAGCCCGGTAAGTAGCGCCACCTACACGATTTCGGGAAGGCTCGCCATGCCAACTCTAAGTCCTGGGCCAGGAGTGTATAGAACAGCACCAACAGTTGCTATCACGGGTCCAACTGGTGCAACAATATATTACACCCTCAATGGCTCAACCCCCACCGCGAATTCTATTCCCTATCTGGGGCCGGTAAAAATCCCTGGATCAGCCACCATTCGGGCAATTGCGGTAAAGAAGGGAGCAAACAACAGTTTTGAAAGGACTGGAGACTATGATGTACTCAATGGAACATTTACCGATACTCGCGATAACCAAAGCTACCGATATCTAACGATCGGTTCACAGAGGTGGATGGCGCAAAACCTAAACTATTCTGCTGTAGGATCTTGTTACGCAAACAGCTTAGACACCTGCAAAAAATATGGTCGGCTCTACACTTGGAATCAAGCCATGAATAATTCTGCCTCGAGCCCAACTGGTGCCAAAGGCATCTGCCCAACCTATTGGCATGTTCCTAGCACATCGGACTGGATTACACTAATGCAATCCGTTGGAGGCGGAACTAATGTTGGTACATACCTCAAGTCGGCATCAAATGATTGGCTTTCCTATTCAGGCGTCTTCAATTTGGACACGTTCGGATTTTCCGCCAAACCTGGAGGGGGATACATCAGCGCCCAGAGCAAGTACATGAACGTGAATAAATATGGTTACTGGTGGACCTCAGTTGAATCGAGCAGTACAACCGCAAACCATATCATTCTGGCCTACAATACCAGCAACGCGACGATGAACTTTACCCCGAAGGCTGATTTGAACTCGTTGCGTTGCATCCACGATTGATCAGGAATCTTCACGGATTCTTTGAGCTTGGGATACGAAGTATTCTTCACTGGGGAAATGCTTCAAAAAGCCTCCAACGCAAGCACCAACCGCAGGCCTTCGTCCAAATCTTCCAGGTAGGCTTTGGGCAAGGCGGCCACCGCTTCCTCATCGAGGTCGGTGCGGTCGACGGTCAGGATTTGCGAGACGTTCGCCACCGAATCCTTGGGCAATCCGGTAACGGTTTTTGGCATCAGGACGTTTCCCGGCGCCCGCGCCAACTCCAGGTTGGAGGTCAGGATCACCACCACCGTGGTCGCGATCCGGCTCTGGTTGAACGGATTGGCTTGCACCACCACCGCCGGACGCCGATATCCAGGCTCACAACCGCGAGGCTCAGCCAAATCCACCCAGTAGATTTGGCCCCGGCGGATCACCAGTCAGAGGCTTTCACCAGGGCGCGATTTGCTTGTTTGCGCATTGCTTGGGCGTCGTCCAGACTCGGGTGGACTTGGTTCAATTGGGTGGTGATTTCGGTGGGATTCTGGTGACGCAAGTATTGGCGCAAGGCCTCGGTGTACAGCCGCGACCGCGTCCAGCCGCGCGTTTCCACCATGGCTTCTCCCGCCATGAATACATCGTCGGGCATGGAAATGGCCGCTTTCATACCCAGTAGTATAAATTCCTACTCTCCGGAAAGCAAACAGCATTTTTCCAAATCGATGGGCGACAAATTTCAAAAGACACCCGTGCGATCCATGAAAAGGTCGTTCCATTCGAGACCTCGTCTCGACGCGGAGGATCGTGCGTGCTATTTTTACCCCCCTATGCACCAAGACGAGAGGCTTCTCCGGAAGGGTGCCGACAACATTCGCTGGTTGTCGGCTGCCATGCCTCAAAAAGCCAACAGTGGACATCCCGGGGGCTCCATGGGTGGAGCCGACTTCACCCATCTCCTGTATTCGGAGTACTTGGTGTACGACCCCAAAGACCCGTTTTGGAGGGAACGCGATCGATTCTTCCTCGATCCGGGGCACATGAGCGCCATGCTCTACGCGACTTTGGCGATCACCGGTCGTTACACCACCGACGACCTCGCGGCCTTTCGCCAATGGGGTTCCCACACTCCCGGCCACCCGGAACACGATGTGGCCCATGGCGTGGAAAACACGTCGGGTCCGTTGGGGCAGGGGCACACTTTTGGAGTCGGCGCCGCCGTTGCGGAACGCTTTTTGGCAGCGCGGTTCGGAGAGTGGCTTTCCCACAAAACCTGGGTCTACATCTCGGATGGCGGGATTGAGGAGGAAATTTCCCAGGGTGCGGGACGAATCGCCGGCCACTTGGGACTCTCCAACTTGGTGATGTTCTACGATGCCAATGGCGTCCAGCTTTCGCACAAGGTTTCCGACACCATG
>CAIKAA010000486.1 GCA_903825275.1 uncultured Fibrobacterota bacterium
AAAGACCAGCGAACCCGAGACCAGACCTTTGGGGTTTCCCACACCCTTTAGGGAGAACCCAATGGTGGAGGCGCTGAACAAGACGTAGAAGATCCAAAGGAAGGCTTCGCAGCTGGGGCGATTTTGGGGATCGTAGCGCAAGACCCCCCAGGTCGTGGCGATGGAGTAGGTGAACAAGAAGGCTAGCGCGAGCAAGGGCTTCCATCCGCGAAGGCGCACCATCGCGACCACGCCGAGATCGAGAAGGACGTAGTCGACAAAGAGTCCGACCGGGCTTCCATTGCCTTTGGAGAACAGGATTGGAGCCAAAAATCCGGCTCCCACGGCAAGCAAGGCCAGTCGTTGCGAGGATTGCAAAATCGCCAAGACTCCGGTGGCTCCCAACACGATTACCGAACCCGCAAACGCCATTTCAACAGACAGGATTTGGAACTGGTGATGCGCGGCATAGAAGACGAAAAACAGGATGGCAAAGCCCGTCCCCTGGAGTGGGAACGCCCAAGTAGGCCTAGCTGTGCGCTGCTTCCATCCAGCAACGAAAAGGAAACCGGCCAAAAGGCAAGCACCCACCAAGCGAACGGGTACCGGGAACAAACCGTTTTGGGCCGCGAGCCCCAACAGAAAGACCACTCCCAACAGCACCAACATCGCCCCGCCAAGCACCACCGGGTTCCATTGGGAGAAGAAGCGACGGACAAGTTCGAAGGGTTCGGACGAAGCTCCAAAAGAAGGAATGGCTTGGGTCGGCGAATTGGATCCCTCTTCTTCGAAGGAAACTTTGGGGATCGGGCTATCGCCAATTGCCTCCACCATTTTGAAACCGGGAACTGGTTTCGAATCTGTTGGTTCAAGGGGAAATCGGATTTCGGAATCCACCGCAAAGGTCGTGGTTGGCCGATCCCTTTCGTTTTCGAAGGTTGGGGTGGGAACGATCAGCTTAGCTGGCTTCGAGCCAACGGGCTCTTCCGGGGAGAGGTTCGATTCCATCGCGGACAAAGGTTTCCGAAATCGTTCCTCCAAGCTTGCCAAACGGCGCAAGGCGGCCCCGTGTTGGGTTTCCAAGTTCTTGAGTCGCCGTTCCAGTTCCCCGACCAGGTGGAGCCGACGAACTCCCCAAGAAGTCCCTAGAGCCAAGCCCACCAAAACCAGCAACGCCAAGGGGATATATTCCATCAGACCTTTCCAGGATCCTTTCGGACATCAACAAACCAGCCCCCCCATCGTTGGGGAGGCGGAACCTTGCCTGCCAAGAAATTACCGCAAGACGGGAATCGTCGAGCGCAAGCCAGTCGTCACCGATCGGATCCGGACCACCAGCAGCTCGCGCGCCTTGCCGAGTTCGAGGGAATGCCTTCCACTGGCCATTCGCTCGGTTGACAAAATCCGTCCACCCAGGGTGGCGACCTGGACATCGCAAAGTTCGGTCAGCTCAAGAGCCACTCGCCCCTTTTCAAGGACCAAACGGGGGCCGAAAGTTTTCGTCTCAGAAGGACGCAACGAGACCGTGCGCAGGACGGTGGCCAGGGAGAGCTTGACGTTTTGGGTCAACCAGAAGGTGTCGCCCACCACCTTCCAAGCCTTGGCGCGACGTCCGCATCCGAGATTGTATTCCATCGAGGTGGGGACTCCCCCGGCCGAATCGGCCAGCACCAACCAGGCATTGAGGCCCATCAGGGAATCGTAGGCAAGGTGGGTGCAGCTGGGGGGGCGGTTGCCCGTCAACCACAATTCGGGTCCGGTTTTGAGGAGAGTGTCGAGGTAGATCCTTGCCGAATCTAGGGTAGCCATTCGGGCCAGGGGACTTGCTAGTCGGTTGTAGATGTATTGGAGGCGACCGGTAGGAATGGAAAAGACGGTCGGATCCCCGGTGCCCACTTTGATCGGTTTCGTCAGGCTCAGCACGATCTGATCGGGATTGATCCAGTTTCCGGCATTGGTCGCTAAGGGAACCACGACCTGCGGATAGGATTCGGTCCCGGTGGTGTGCGTCCACCACGTGGGCGCGACGAGATATTGG
>CAIKAA010000487.1 GCA_903825275.1 uncultured Fibrobacterota bacterium
TCGATTTACCCGAGCCTTTGGCGGCGCAATTGGTGGAAAAGGCCAGCGAGGTGGGGTTGTTGCTCAACAGTCCACGCCCCTCGTCGATTCGCCTCATGCCACCTCTGGTGGTGACAGAATCTGAAATCAAAGAGTTCGGAGAAAAGCTGGAAAGGGCTTTGCAAGCGATAACGTAGTCATCAACGATCCGTTGGGCGGGGCACCTAGCCTACCTCGCCACCGCCCTACACGGAAATAAAATCCTTTCGCCTCGATCATTTTTCCGGCAATCGGATATAGGTTATATCCTCGATGATCAATTCCCTTCGTTTCTCCATTCCGTCCGTATTTCGTCCCTGCCGCAACCTGTTGGCTTTTGGCTTGGCATTGTCTGCCGCCCTTGCCCTGGTTGGTTGCGACTCCTCCGGCCCTTCTGTTCCGACCCGAACGAGCTTTGACGTGAGCTTCACCCGCTCCGACACGGTGGTCCATCCCGATAGCATCTATTGGCGCTTTGCGGGGGCCAGCGGCGTATTGGCCCTCCCCACCGAATTGAAGGTGAATGTCGACGTCTACAAGGTGCCGATTTCTGTCGAAAAGAATGTGGCCCAAGACACCGTTTTCCTGTCGTTGGTCACCCTGTCGGTGGCCACGGCCCAGGTTAAAATGGTGGGCGGCTTGGAGGTCCAAACCTATTCGGTGGGCAAACACCTGGAGCTGGTCGCCAATCGTCTGTTGGTGAGCTACAAGGCCTTGTCCAAGCAAGATCCCACCAAAAATCCCTGGACCCGCAATGGCTTGTACTCCCGGTATGCTTCGCTCCTGGTTGCCGGGGACACGCTCTACAAAGGCTATCCCACCAATTGTCCGGTCGGCATCGATACCGGGGTGGTCGATAGCTTGATCCTCTTCACCGCCCTGCAGTCAAAGGATTCGGCCGCCAAAATCGCCAAAACTTGGCTGTTGAACTGGACTGGTGCCCAAGTGAAAGCCACTTACCGGCGCTGGCTGGACAAGGGACTGATCTCAACAAGTTCCTACGACCAGCTCTATCCCTTCGACGACCTGCCGCCAAAGGTGGTGTCTCCACTTCGATTCACGGCGGGCACCGATACCATGGTGACGGCCATCGTGCGGAAATCCAGCGGAGTGAAACTATCCGGCACCTTTGCGGATGATTCGGGGATGGTGGGCCAAACCATCCGTATCTGGTTTTACCCGCCCAATGCAGACTCGGTGAATGCCACCGCAAAGTTTATCCTCGACGCCACGCCCTTCCCCCCAACTCCCCAAAAGAGTTGGATCTTGGCCGACCACGTGGCCCTCAAGACCGATTCGGCACTATTGGGGTTGTACCGGCTGGAGCTTTCGCTCAAGGACCGCAAAAACCAAATGGTGGTCGCCCGGTACAGTTTCTCGGTATCTGACCCGGCCACGATCCGCATCGATTCGATCGCTCCCTTAATCACTCCCATCCTTCCGGCTACGCGCACCGACACCGTTGACGACACGACCAAGTCCAAATTGGTCCGCTTCAACGTGTCTGACGAGAACCTCAAGACCGTGCTGCTGGACAGTGTACCGGTGCATCCGGTCGGTGGCGTGGTAGAAAAGACCGTCCCGCTGATCGAAGGGCAAACGGTAACGGTCCGCATTTCGGCCGTGGATTCTTTTGGGAACAGCGCCAAGGATTCGGTGAGGATCTGCCGCCGTGTGGCGGTGCCGCCGAATCTGGTGCGGATCCAGCCACGAACGGGCCGCGATTCGGTTGCCGACACGACCTCCACCTATTCGTTCCGTTGGCAGGTAGAGGGCGTCGATGTCGACTCGGTCACGATCGACAGCTTTGGCATTTTGCTTGACAACAAACAGGTCGCCGAGAAGACCCTTGCGCTCAAGCTGGGCGGACTCACCCGCGTGCGGATCCGGGTGGTCGACAAATTGCGTCACGTGGCGA
>CAIKAA010000488.1 GCA_903825275.1 uncultured Fibrobacterota bacterium
CAGCCGTATTGAGTGGGTCGATCCGGCCAGATTGAACCGCCGGATAGTACACCACATAGCCGTAGTCATTTTTTGTCACTCGCGCAGGATCGTTCTCGTCAGGGTATTCGGCATCGGACATCATAGGGCCATCCCTGCTGGACAGGTTTTGTCAACACAAAGTCCAGCAGGGACCGGGTGCTATCCCGCTCCGTGCCGGAGCGGGACCAAGCCTCCTCAGAGGGCGATCTGTCGTGTACTGGTTGCATCGCCCTCCTGCGGGGTCTTGGCCCTGGCGGGTTACGCCCCCTTGGCCAATGTGGATTTCGCTGAAGAGTGGGGATGTAAAGCAATGTGATGATGAGAAACCCCAATGGTCCATTCCCACCAAGACCGCGAAGCAACGCGGCATAGTGAATAGGGTCATTGGGGAGAGGTCACCAAAATCGAGGGGCATCCGGAAAAGAATCCATTATTCGCTGAACTTCAAAACCTTTTCGCACCTCTAGTACAATGCTTGAATCCCCTCTGTTCAAAATTTCACCAGATGTAACGATACACCAAATCGCGCCACGCTTCAGGTAAATGCTTTCTCCATTTGTAACAATGAGGCATCGGCTGGAAAAGAGTGAATCTTTGCAAAATCCAATTTTCCCAATCTCACTTAACCCTTTTCCTCCACTTTCCTCAAAAACAAATTCGCGAGATTGCGGAAGACGTGAAATAAATGTGATTTTTTTGGAAAAAGCATCACCTACCTGATCTAAGTCATGACACAACTTCAGAACCAGAACTGAAGCAATTCCAATTGTTATCAAAATCACTATTAATAATTTTCGTCTCATTCCCCACTCCAATTCCAACCTCGCTGCACCATTCTTCCTGTATACTCAATTTCACCGTACCAGGGAGCTGGACCATATGCCTTTCCGCTTAACAGAATTTGACCCGCATTTTTGAGGCTGTATTTATCAACTTGTAAAGCTCCGGCAAGTTTCATATACCTATCCCAGCTAACATGGAGCCCCACATAAGTACCTGTCCTTCCATTTAGTCCAGCTAAGAAATTACCTGCAGAACGAGCTGTGGCATAATACCCTTCAAGCAGCTTTCCAGTCATCGGGCCGTACGGAGCATACTCTTTGTTCGATTTTATATCAAAAACACCATGCAATTTGGATTTTTCTGCGATTCTAGGGAGATCCATAACTGAAGTCGCTGCCGCATTCAACGATTTAATCGTTGGCTCCCAACTTGTCCCAAATATGATGCGACCTTGGGCTTGATTCGTTCCCGGAACGATGAATTCATCCCAATTCAACGTTCTGCCTACAGGCAGTTCACGGCAAGCATTGCCTAAGTCAACCAAAATATCCGTAGATCGATCATGATTTACACTGAGCACATTACCTGAAGGATCAACATTCGTTGTTGTTCCATCTGGATCCAAATGAGATAGAGGGGCATTACCTACATCAGAGTAGCTGGTCCAAAATTGCTCCGCCACGTCACGACCCACCCAAGCCCCCCGCTCATTATCCAGATACCGCGCATTCACGTAGGTGACCATCCCCCCGACCTCAGCGTCCCATTCCTTGCCGGTGTACAGCCAGCGCAGCGGCGTGGTTTCCCACGATGCCTCCACGGTCCCCCACGGATCCAGCGAGTACTTGGACAGCACCCGTCCCGTGTCATCGGTGAGCACGTTGGCGGTGCCCAGGTGGTCGGTCAGCAGGTAACGCACCCGCAGTTTGGCGGCGGGCTTTGTGGCC
>CAIKAA010000489.1 GCA_903825275.1 uncultured Fibrobacterota bacterium
ATCGCAATCGAGGGCAAATCCTACAGAATGGACCGAAAAAAGAGGATCGAAACAACAGAGGGCTAACTTTCCCAATGACCGCCGGGTGGATCACTTTCAAGTGTCCGCGACCGAATCACTTTGACGTGTCCGCTGACACCCACTCCGCCTGTCGGAGAGGGGAATGGGGTGAGGGCACCCGGGGTCTGGGGGTGGGAAACCCCCAGAGCATCCCCCCGATGCCGATAGGCTCCGAAAAACAAAGGGCCGTTAGGCAAAAAAAGGATTGCTTCCAGAAAATCCGTTTTCAAATCGCAACAGACAGAAACTGTCGAGCGATTCCGCCTGAAAGGGCTACTTAGCGAAGGTCCCAAGCCACGATGGCCGTTTTGCGGTACCAAAAGTCACCGCAATGGTCCGGACAGGTTTTGTTGTGCCGTCGGGAAGCTGGTAGCCTTCCCACTGGGGCTCGTATTTATGGCAATTTGGCGCAAGGCTTCACTGGTATCCGTGTCGCGCTTGAATTCAAAGATCCAAGTCGACTCTTGGAGATCGACAACCAGGTCGGAGCGACCAAGGGAATTCGGCACCTCGGCCAATACTTGGGCGGGCGGGAAAAGAAGACGGCGGATCTCCCGGTAACCAGCTGGTGAATCCGCTCCGTTTTGTCGACATACACCTAACCACTCTCGCGCAATTGCGCAAAGTCCTGGATGTCGACTGGGAGAGGTGGGAAGGTCATCTTGGTGTGGAAATGTAAAAATCGAGGGTTTGGGCCCAAATCAGATCCTTTTCGCCAAGGCCTCCAGGTGGCGGTAGCTTTGTTCTTTGCAAACGCACCAGGGCCAGGTGATCTCGGATCGTCCCCAGGACATTCCCCATAGCCCACCCAAAATTCTTCCCCGTTCCGCCCGAGCACCCGTAAAATGGTGGTACAATCGCCTCCATCATGTTTTCTACGCGAAGCTGGACTCCCCTTGGGGCGATGGCCCTGCTGTTGGTCGGAGTGGCGATGGCCATGTCCCTCCGTGGGGCGGCCCTGGAGGTGGGGCTTCGATTGCTCGGATTTGTGGCTGGTGGAGTGGGTTGCGTCATGGTTTTTCGCAATCTCCCTCGGGAGCAGGGGAAGGAGCGAGTCGCCTGGAGGTTGCTCGGATCGTCCTATGGGGCTTGGACCTTGGGAATCGGCATTCAGATTCTGACCCAACACGACCTGAAATCTCCCAATACCCTGGCCTTCGCCGATCTTCTGTTTTTGACCGCTGCGGCATTGGCTATGGCCGGTTTAGGCCTTCTTCCCGTCAAGGTTGTGGACCAAAGCGCCCGAAAGCTCCTGCATTTGGACCAGAGCATCGCGGCCATTTCCGCCGGATGTGTGTATTGGCACTTGGTTTTGGTGCCGAACTTTCATGATTTTGCCAGTCGTTCCTTGGGGCGTTCGTTGTTGTCGTTGGCTTATCCCGCAGTCGAGTTTGTGATGCTCCAGATGGTCATCGATTTGAACGTGAGAGGACCGTTGCGCAAGGAATATGGAGTTGCCTACAAATGGCTGGCCTTGGGATTCGTCGCCATGCTCACCGGCGACGTGTTTGCCGAGATTCGGGATTTTCAATTCGGGGTGGATGGCCATCACTTTCGGAACCTAGCCAACCTGGGCTTCGCCCTCTGTGGGTTGATGTCCGCCCAGGCCTTGGGGCGCAAGAGCCTGCTCGTGGAGGAGGTCCCTTCGGACGCCGGGATCGTGTTGCGCGAGGCCTTGTTGCCGCTTGCCTGGGTGGCGATTCCCGGGTTCACCTTGGCCTGGATCCTCTTGGTTGGCGGCCCCAAGGCGGGGTTGGATCTTGTGGTGATCTTGGTGGTCCTGATCGGATTGGTGGTTTGGCGCCAAAAGGTTGCCGAAGCGCGCTTGAAGTCGAATCTCAGGAGTGCTTTGTTGACGTCGCTGTTGCCAGCGACCCTTGGGTTCCAATTGGTGGCGTTGGTGGTGGTGGCCTTGATCCTCAGCATTTCTTCGCTGGATTCCGCCACCCAAATTGCCATCTCGCAAGCCCAGCGGTTGGCCGATGCGACCCGGTTCCAGACTTCTGAACAACTCCTACGCCAAATCAGATTGCCCCAAGATGCCAGTCTCATGGTGTTCGATCCCTCCTCGCGGGAGGGGCGCACCCGGATGATCGAAACCATCCCCTGGGAGATTGGTGACAAATTCTGGCAAAGTCAGACAGGGTCGTGCCTTTGGACCCCACGCGGATCCTTGTTTCCCGAATTGGCCACTTGGGCCCGACCGGTGGGGGAGTCCCGTCGGATATTGATTTTGTCCTCGCCTTTGCGTCCGCTTTTGGTCACGGCACGCAATGCAGGATTTGCGGTCATGGTACTGTTCGTTTTGGCCGCCATCTTCACCACCATCACCGTGTTGCAACGGGCTAGAAAATTGGCGCTTCCCCTGGAACTACTCACCCAAATCGCCTCCCAAGTCCAGGCGGGGAATTTGGCGGTGCGCACCGGAATCGACGGCCTCGACGAAGTCGGACGCTTGGGCCACGCGATGGATTCCATGCTGGTACGTCTGGGCCAGATGCTCGAGGAACAACGCGATCTGGCGGACCAAGCTCGGGAGGCTAGCTTGGCGAAAAGTCGATTTTTGGCCAACATGAGCCACGAAATTCGCACTCCCCTCAACGGGGTGTTGGGCATGGCCGATCTGCTTTCCATGTCGGTGCTGGAGGGGTCGGATCGGGAATTGGTCGACAATCTGAAGGCCAGTGCCAAAAATCTTCGCAACCTCGTGGGAGATATCCTCGACTTGTCGAAGATCGAAGCCGACCGCGTCTCGATCGAATTCATTCCCTTTCCACCGGGC
>CAIKAA010000490.1 GCA_903825275.1 uncultured Fibrobacterota bacterium
ATCCTTGGACCAGGTGCCATTGCTGGAAATTTCGGGATACGCGACGGTGTCGGGTACCATTTTTCCTGCGGTGTCTTCCAGGATCAATTTCGCGCCTTTGCGCTGCAATTTGAAATTGGCGTGGGGATGACGAGCCGATTTGTAGAATCGAATCCTGGTCACGGTCAATCGATATTCGCCCAGGTTGTTGGGTGGGGGATCGAATTGCAGACCAATGAGTTTGGTGAAATCGGGGGTGAATTTGGATAGCGGGATTTCATACTCTCCAAGGCTATCGCCTGTGCCGGTGACCTGGAAGGGTGCCTTCTTCCAGCATTCGTTGTCGTCGTCGCAAAGACGGATCATCAGAGGTTGACCAACGGGGAAGGTGGCTTGAAACACAATCCGATCAAGACGCGAGGCATCGACCGGGCTCTTGAAATTGATGCCGGCGGTGGCGCTCGACCAACCTAGACCGGCATCGATCAGATTGATTTGGAAGCTGAAGGCGAGGCTCTTGTCCTTCAAGTAGCCGTTGAATTTCTTGGCCCCGAAAAGCCAACCTTTCACGGTGCTGGCTCCCGGGGGGTCCGATTGGATGTCGGACCAGCCCCAACCTCCATTCGCGAGGGGATCGAGAGTGTCTTGGGCGGGGGATTCTGTTGCGATCCCTCTACCGGACATGAAGACCATCATTCTGCCTTGGGCGGGGAGGATCGTGTCGGGCAAACGCCATCCGACGCCGTCGGCTTCGCGTCCCCGCAAGCGAAAACCTCCTAATCTGACAGAATCTGACGAGCGGTTCGAGAATTCGATCCAGCCGGGATCCTCACCGAATTCATCGTTCAAGGTGGCATTGCCTGGACAAATTTCGACCAGCTCCAGAGGAAGGGGGGCGAGTACTTTTGCCGTTGGCTTGACGGTGTCCACGGCGTGTTGTTCGGTGCTCAGCGACTTGGAGAGGTCGCAAGCAAACAAGAGGATCGAGGCGACCAGAAGACTGCTGCAAAAAAGTAGGCGATTCATGGCTCACTTTCCGGGGGTGGGCGATGCGGCGATCCAAGCCTCGGCCGAGGTTCCGGGCAGGGCTCTTGAGACGCGTTCGAGACAGGCGCCGCCACCGTTGGCGCTCTTCGGCCAGGGTGCGTCAGGCAACCAGGTCGCCTCATCTTCCACAAGGTGTTTCCAGACGATCCCGCCTGTTCCATTGGCGGTAGGGACCGTCGGCCACCGCAGCTCCACCTTTTCTCCGGAATTATCCAATCGACCGGAATAGGTCAAGACGGGCACATTATCGGGAATGTTCCACTTCGTTCGGAAGGTCTCGGCGGTGATGTCGTCCTTGGAGACCAGGACCATGAACCCTTTGGGTGCCAAGGTGTCGGTGGCCAAAAAGGTCTTGCCGGTTCCCGAAAGACTCCAGGATCGGGCGGTGTCGCCGGGAAATCCCAGGTGGATTGTGGAATCTGTCTCGTTTTGGATTTCGAGGAACTCGGCACCCCCCGAGGAAGGGTTGTAACAGATTTCGGTGATGGTTGCCAGTCCGATTTTTCTGGCCCCATCGGAACCTCCAGGAGTGGGGGAGGCGACCAAGCCAATGCCGTTTTCTGTTCCCGTGGGGCCGATCCGGGCGGTGGACATTCCCTGGGGCACGACGCTCCAGGCGAAGAAGTGGACATTTCCTGTCGCTTGTCCGGAGGCGCCACGCTCGATGAGGAGAAGTTCTCCTCCCGAAGGGGAAGGAAGCAAATGACCCCACCCAATCTGGCCCGCGGCGGCGGTCTGTCTCAAGACGATCCGTCCATGGGCGGCGATGGAGGTGCCCGGTGGGAGAGTGTCGGATTCCGAGGATGCCGTCGAAGGAGCCAACACCCATCCGGAAAGATCGATCGCAACCCCGGCGTTCGAGGCGAGCTCGACAAAGCCTTCCCCGTTGGAATCGGCTGGGCGCACCTCGGAAATCCAGATTTCCTTGTCGACAGCGGTTGCCGCATCCTTGCCGGGAGTTCCGCCCAGGGTCGATGAAGCAGCCCACGAGGTCGGAGCCTCGGGGTTGCCCCCTTTGTACACGAGACTTGCTCCCACTGTGGTTGCTGCGACCGGCCACGGTTCGCGGTCGGCGTAGGTCAATTTGAAATCTTTCCCTTCCGATCCATCGAGCTGCACCTCTTCGCCTTGATCGGACAAACGACCCGAATAGGTCCCGTAGACTTGGATTCCCGGGTATCGGGTCCGGAAAAGGTTAGGGTCGTTGGTCAGGACGATATGAGCCTTGGGCGCCAACGTCCCAGAAGAAGACGGGAATTGATAACTCACTGCGGCAATCTTGATTCCAGCAAGTTTGGCGGGGCCTTCGCCGTCGTTTCGAAGGTCGATCCATTCCAGTGAATCG
The DNA here is from genome assembly GCA_903825275.1 of uncultured Fibrobacterota bacterium. GTDB lineage: Bacteria > Fibrobacterota > Fibrobacteria > UBA5070 > UBA5070 > UBA5070. The sequence goes on from CAIKAA010000490.1 coordinate 2,372, forward strand.
GAAGCAGAATGGACGAGCATTTGGGAAATCACCAGTTGCCCGGCGGCATCCTGGGGGAGGCCGGTCGTCTTTGAACATCCCGCCAGGAGAAACGATGCCGCCAGTGCCGCTGGACAAAACGAAGTGGAGATCGAGATCTTCATCGGAGGCTTCCTTCAAAACGAGGGGGGACGAAAAGATTTGGTTCGGCGAACAGGGGACGATCGAGTTCCATCACCGCTGCTGAATATTTCGAGAAACTTGACCGAACCAGGTTGTGACGTTTGACGAGGTCGACCATCCACCAGGGGATCCGGTCGCGTTCGCATTTGAGCTCCAAAACCACCAGGCCCGGTGCGCCCAAGTAATCGGGCAGGTGGGTGGAAATCATCGAAGGGGAAGGCGCGCTAAAATCGAAATGGCGTTCTTCGCGAAACCGCATTTCCATGTCGAAGGTCACTCGCGCGTAGTCCTCCAGGCAACCGAACCAGGCCCGCCGACGGTATTGGGTCAAGACCAGTGGAAGAGCTTCGTGCAGAAGGGACTTGGATAGAAAATTTTCCATCCGAGGGCGGTCGAGGGGTGTGACTGGCCATTGGTTGGAGGGGGTGATCCAAAGGTTTTGGGGATCGCGACCTCTCCAAAGGGTGCGGTGCTTGATCACGATGTCGCCGCGTCGCCCTTTGACTTCAAATTGGAGTTCGGGTGCCTCTTCGGGCCGTTCTCCATAAGTCCTGATTCTCAGTTCAAAGCGGTTTTCGAGGTCTTCCATCTTCCACCGGAAGAAGGTCCTTGAGGGGGAATCCAAGTACAGGCTCGTCACGGGGTAGCATCCGTCCAAGCTCAAAGCCGAGTGTTCATCCATTGTGCAGTAGGAGCGAAGGTCGCGTTCGATTTCGGATACCTGGTCCTGGTGGATCCGGTACTTGAATTCCAATCGCGAAATGGTGTCGAAATTCTCCGCGTTGGAATTCATTGCCTCGACCCAGGGCGCAAAAGAGGACTGGCATCCTCGAGGGATCCAGACAAGGATGACTTGTTGACAAGATCTGTCTCAAGCTCCAAAAGAATGCCGTTCATCTTAACAGCGCTTCGCAGTTCTTGTTCGCGAGCGCGCAAGAGTAGCAGCGGGTCTCCTCCGGCAAGCCGGGCGAAGTCCGACCAAAGCGACCCTTCGCTCGATCGTTTCCGGAAGGTCTCCATGGTGGAGTATTCAATGGCCAAGGCTTGGACTTCATCTTCCAGCCGACGAAGTTCTTCGCGGGTTTCCTGAAATCGTTCCATTCGATCTGTCGCCGCCGAAACGACATCCAGGCGCCGATCGACCACCTGTTCCGACCTGCCATCTCCGAAGGGCAACCGGATTCCGGCACCAACCATCCAATCCTTCTTGGTCAAAACCTCGAATCCATCGGGATGCGGCCGTAGGGTTGTTCCCGTTTCGAGGTACGACAAAATTTGGCTGGAGGATGATTCTTCCAGGCGAAGTCGGGCCTGAGCGACGTCCAGTCTTCCGGTGGCGAGCCGTTCCAGCGGAGACTGTTCCGGTTCCGGAGACTTCTGATCGTGGTTTGTCCTCAGCAGATCGTCTGGATCGCGCACTCGGGCCGGGTCAAGGAAAATATCCCCCGAGTCTTGGCAGCCGGACAAAAGCCGAAGCTTGGCGGCCGATGATTTCAATTGCATGTCCAATCCCACACGCTCGGCTTCCAGCTCGGCGGCGTCCTGTTGAGTGAGGACAAGATCCTGGGGATCGAAGCGGACATTGCCTTGCCGTTCCAGGTGGATGCGGATTCTGTCCGAGGCGACCTGAAAGAGGGTGTCGATGAGGTTCCGTTTCCGGATCCGATGCAGGTGCTCGGCGCCGGCGATCAAGCGTCGCGCCAACAAATTCTGTCGGAGGGCATTTTTTCGTTCGGAAAGCAGTCCTGATTGAGCGCGAACCAGGTCGCGGGAAGCTTGGTAAGATCCCCATGGTGCCGGAGAGATCCGAATCGACACATCGTGTTTCGATTTATCCAGGTCGTCGAGCTTCCAGCGGGCCTCGATCTCTTCCCACAGGTACCTTCCCGTGGTGTCGAAGGTGGACTGGCGAAGTTCCATCGAGGTCAAGGCTGGATCACGGATTGAAGACGAGACCAACGATTCCCAGGTGATTGAACAGGCGGCGGCCAAAAGCTGAAACCCTAAGGAAACGGCGATCATTTCCAGCCTCCGTAAATCCTTCCCAATGCGGATAGAGGGCGAACCAAGACCTTTTCCCCGGGGAGGATGGAGTTGGCCTTGGGGAGCGAGACGATCACTTCCCTTCCCCACATCTCGGCTTCGGGAACGCGCTTCAGACGCGTGGGGAATGGCACGATGCGGGTTCCCAATCCAATGACGGTTCCTGTCAAGGCGGTTGCGCCAGGCCGAGTCGATTCGATGGACACCTGGTTCCCTGCTGCCACCCGGTTGTCGGCGGTTTCCAGGATGAAGCCCCTCACCAAATTCGCCCGTTTGTCGGATAGTGTTAGTAGCGGGGCGAATGCAGGAACGCTTTGGCCCTGCCGGGAATGGATCGCGCTGACGATCCCGCTCTGTGGGGCGATCAGGGATAGCCGTTCTCGCTTGCGGGTGAGAATCTGGAGTTCCTGGATGGCGGCTTCTCGCTGGGCGCGGGAATTGAGGGTTTGCGAGCCGGTGGAGCCGACCAAAAGCCGCAGTTGGTCGGCGGCCGAGCTTTCCTCGATCTCGATCTGGCGTCGGAGTTCCTTGATCCTCATTTCGACCAATCGACCCGAATCGATCTGCTGGATTTGGGATGCTGTGAGGGATTGCAGTGACCTGGCAAGCTTGCTGTTGTCCGAACGCTCGGCTTCCAACCGATCGATTTCCGACATCAAGCTGTTTCGCTTGGACTGAAGGACTGCCTCGATTTCCAGACGTCGCGATTGGATCTGGGCGCTGTCCAGACCGTTGCTGCCTTGGAGGCGATCCAATTGGTGGTTCAGTTGTGCGATTCTGGCAGCCAGGTCAGAATTTTCAAGGTCGAGGAGGGTGTCGCCGGAATCAAGTTCCTGGCCGACTTGAACCCGCATCCGGACCAGCTCACCGGGAAGCGGAGAAGAAATGGGAATCTCGAGGCTTTCGGCCAGACCCCAGAAGGTGGTGGTTTCTCCGCGGTACAGCCAACCGATCGCGGCAAGAACCGTCAGTCCGACCAACGAGGCGATCCAGAGGGGCTTCATGTCAAATTTCTCCCACGGCTTCTTGCAGCATCAGGTAGGGGGCGGCGATGCCGGGGACGCGTCGCAAGGCCGAGATCAGGTCCGACGCCGTTTTCGCAGTTTTCAGTCGGACCTGGTAGGCCATGTCCAACCGGGTTCCAGCCGCCTCGCGTAGGGTGATCAAGGTGAACCGGTCCAAGTGTTCCTCAAGGATGGACTCGATGGCTTTGCGGGAATCAGGAGTGTCTTCCACTTGCAATCGCAGCAAGCCATCGTGTCGAGGTTCGCCACCAAACCGGGTGATGGAAAGGATCCAATTCGCCAGGATGAATCCACCGGTTCCCACGATGGCGATCCCGAATGCCCCCACGCCGCAGGCGATTCCTGCCGCGAAGCTTGCGAACAAGAAGAGGATGTCCCGAGGATCTTTGAGCGAAACCCGAAACCGCACCAAGGCCATGGCGCCCATCAAGCCCAAGCCCCTCGCCATGGAATCGCCAATCGCTTGCAGGATGGTGGTGGCCACGAGGGCCCCCAAGACGAGGGATTGGAGGTAGTTGCGCGAGAAGGAAAGGCCTCGGAAAGTTCGATCATAAGCCCAGGCGAGAGTGCCAGAAAGGAGGAATGCCAAAATTTGCGAATAAACGATCATGACGAGAGTGGGATGAGCCGAAGATGCCTGGACGGAAAAGAGATCGATCATGTGGACTTCGCTTGGACAAGTTGGTGGGTGCCGGTTAATCCGGCATGTCTTGGTTGAGAGAGTCGCCTTTTCTCGCGATTTTGCCTTGAGGAAAGCCCCTTCGATTCTTGATATTTTCCAGGAATATTGAAAATCAGAGGCTTTTGTCGACTAAATAAACATTCTCCCTCCCGCTCCTCTTGGGCGGTAGGTTGGCGGGGAGAATGGATCGACCTTGCCACCCTAAGAAAGTTTGGTTAAGTTTGCTCTCCCAACGCCACTGTAGCTGAGTTGGTTCAAGCGCTGGACTGAAAATCCGGAGTACGTCGGTTCAACCCCGACCGGTGGCACTTAAAAACGGATCCGCGACTGCGGATCCGTTTTTTGTTACCCCGCCACTCACTTCTGTGCCACCCAAATAAAATGCCGGCTCCCCTTGCCGTTTTGGACTGCGCCCACCATGTGCTCCTGGACTTTGAATCCGCATTGGACCAAACGCTTGGGAAACAACGGATCTCCGTAGGCCGACCAGATTGCCGCCACGCCGCCGGGTTTCAAGGATTTGTGAAGGACACCTAAGCCTTCGGGCCAATACAGCCAGGTATTGTTGTTTTGGGTCATGCCGCTGGGGCCGTTGTCGACATCAAGCAAGATGCAGTCGAAGGTTTTGGGGCTGGAACGCAGGATGTCGGCGACGTCCTGGATTTGGACGGTCACGCGTTCA
>CAIKAA010000491.1 GCA_903825275.1 uncultured Fibrobacterota bacterium
CGGTCTGAAAGGTTAGAAGTTCGGCGCCAAACGGGAGCGCAAGACCACATCGTCGGTGGTGATCTCCAAAACTTGAAGGCTTCCGGATTTCGGACGGGCCGCGTTCAAATCCACCCGCCCATAGGACCCCATCACTGCCGAAGCGGAGAACGTCAGCTTGCCTTGGGCATCGCGGAGTCCGACTTGCAAAGGCGTCCCTTCTGAGAGGAGATTGTCGGCGAGATACAGCCGAGTTCCTTGCCAATGGATTTGGGTCTCGCGAACTTTTTCCAGGACGCCAGCGGACTTGGAAATGACATAGGAGAGTTTTTGGCTCCCTGGCTGGAGCAAGACGTCCACGGTCTCGCCCAATTGGAAGGCGCCCGACAAACGGTCTTTCTTGCCAACCAAGTGTTGGACCGCAACGGTTGTCCCGGTTCCGTTGCTGGAGTAGGTCGCGCCGGAGGTTTGGCCGGTTTCGACCATGGACCAGGCAACCGATTGGTTGTACGAGGAAGAAAATTGGATGCTGTCCGTGTTCATGACAAAATTCGTCTGGGTCGCCGAAGTGATTTTCATGGCACTGGTGACCTTCAACGAGTTGTCGGAAATGGTCCAGGCCGGGTTTTTCGAGATCAAGTAGGCGCGAATCGCCTGTCCAGATGCCGTCAGATCGGTGGTGGCCCAGCCTCCGGTGAACGAAACGCCTTGGTTCAAGGCTGCGGCGGTTTCCGAGTTGGTTCCGGTACCCGCACCGCCCTTGGCGTTGCCCAAGCTCCAGTTCACATGGGAAACGCCCCAAGTGTTCAAGTCGGAAATCCAGGTCCCGATATTCCCCGAATTGATCGGGCAGAATCCGCCGTCGCCACTCGAGCCAGAAAGGCCGAATTCACTGGAGAAGACCGCATGGCCCTTGGCCATGGCTGCGGAAACGGTTCCCCAAAAAGCGTGGTCGGAATAGAAGTGGACTGTGTAGGCAATGTTGGTGTACTTGTCGAGTTCGGTGCCCGCTTCGTCGGGATGTTGATCAAAGGAGCTGTTCCCCACCAAGATCACGTTTTTGCTGTATTTTCGGATTTCCGGAATCACGGCATTGGCATAGGTCGCGATTTGCCCCCATCCTGGGCCGTTGGGCTCGTTGTAGAGCTCCCAGATGATATTCGGAGTGTTTCCGTACCGTTTCGCCAGATCTCCAAAGAAGGCCTTGGCTTCGGCTGTGTGGATTTGCTCGGTGTGCCAATCCACAATGATGTAGAAGCCATTCAAGATCGCCGCTTCGATCACCCGCGTGATGTAGGTGTCGGCGGTGGAGGGATCGCTGATGGCCCCATACAGATGGGTGGTGCCGTTGACGACATCGTCCACCCCGATGGGCGCCCGAATGACGGCGGCATGCCAATCGGTCATCGCCCATTTCACCGTGGAGGGAAGCCAAAACTCCTTGCCGCCCTGGTGATAATGCCAGAACAAACTCATGCCGCGCAAGGTGAGGGCGGTTCCTGAGGAATCGACCAGCTTGTTGCCTTTGATCGACAGGGGTCCATAGGTTTCGACCGGAGAGAGGGCTAGCCCCATTCCTGCAGCGCAAAGGAATGCGGGGATCAATCGATTGAGTTTCATGAGGTAATGCTCCAAACAGATCTATGGGTTTGGGGAGATCAAGTATTGGCGAGTGGCCAAGGAGGAGAGGTCGGTGACTTCGAGGATCCGCACGCTCATGGAACGCGTGCGGGGAAGTTCCAGAACCAACCCCGTCTGATCTTGTCGGAACGAAGCGATCGAAGAGGACATCGAGCGGCCTTCGAGATCGCGGATCGCCACGCGGACCCGTTCGCCATTTTGCCAGAAATTGTCCTGAAGGCGCAATCCGTTTTCGGTCCAGCCAGCCATTCCCACACCACGCTCGGGCCGGGTCAAGATGCTGGTGGTCGGGGTCACGGTGACCGTGGCCTTGCTCGAGGTGTTGGACACCGAATCGATTCCGTTGAAGACCAATCGCACATCGACGGTTTCGGAAGCAAAGGCTTTGCTCATCCGAAGGCGGCGCAACGAGTTCCAAGTGTAGGTGATGCTGGAAGAGGTGGCGGAAGTGTCAAACTCGGCCTGGGTGGTCCGCCCCACGAGTTTCAGAGTCCACGGCGTGGCACGATTCAACGTGGCGGTGATCGTGGTCACGTTGCTTGCCCCTGCCGTGCCGCCCGCTGGGACCAGTTCCACCGAGACCGGATTGGCCTTGAGAGCCGTGGTGATCTTGACCGAGGTGTCGGGCGGAACCCAGGGGTGTTTCAGGTCGTCCCAAACATTCCAAGCCCGGCCACTGATTGCCAAGGCACCCAAGAGTCCAAGAGATTGGGCGAAGTAATTTCTCAGCGATGCGGCCACGACCGTGGTGTCGTGATCCTCTCCAACGAGGTAGTTGTTGCCCGTGACCGAAGTGCTAAAGTCTTGGAGGATTCGGGAAAAAGCCGTTTTGGCTTCGGGAGTGGAATCCTTGACGGCGGCGGCGATCGAACCCCACATGGCACGGGTCATGAATTTTTCGTACCCGGGAATCACCCAGCCATCCAGGGTGGCCGTGGCAATGGTGTAAAGCCCCGGCTTGGCAGGATCCACCACCCCGGCCGCCCAAACATTCTTGCCCCAAGCAACGGCTCGCGGAAACTTGGTGGGGTACCACATGGCGGCCAGCGCCATACGAAACGGGACACGAACCGCATCGAATCCCATGTCATCTCGGTTAGGTGACGACGTGCCCCCGGATGCCGGTGCCCCGGAGCCAGTGCTGAAGTTGCGGGCCAATCCTTTTTTGGCGTTTGGCTGGGCCTCGATCAAGTCAAAAGCCCCGTTGGCTGCCAGATCCCAATCCATTCCCGTGACCCCGTTGGCCGCCGCGAATTCTTTGAAGATCGGGTACCATCCTGGCATGTGGTAGGAGGGATTGCGGATGCCGTCGCCAGCACCGGGCCAGGAGTTGATGCGGTAGTTGGAATTTTTGTCGATGAAATTGGCGATGACCGACTTGAGGACGATGATGGCCTTGGCTTTGTACGTGTTGCCACCGACCGTGTAGGGGGCCCAAATGCCGGAGTCCACCAACGCGGAAGCAAAAATCAAGGCTCCGCAAATGTCGATGTCCGCGTCGCCAGCAAAATTGGCGTCGTAATTGGTGATGTTCCAGGCGTACCAGTTGCTGCCCGCCACCCAAAACTTGGATTCCGTCGTCGACCAGATCGTGTTGAATGTCGCCTGATCGCCCATCCATAACGAGAGCATCAACCCGTAGGACTGGCCTTCGGAGATGTAGCTGATCGTCTTGCTGCCTGGAGTGTTGCCACCGACCTTGCCATCCACCACAAACCGTGACTTCCAGCCGGCCCAGATGTTGGGCAAGCGGCCATCCCACCCCGAAAACGATGGGTATTTCCCCGCGCGTTCGGTATAAACCGGAAAGGCTGCCTGACTGGTGGCGACCCCCAGGACAAGAATCCCTAGCAAAATTCGGAGACAGCGGCTCATGATTTACCTCGGTTGGACCGAAACGTCGACTTTTCAGTTGGTAGGAATAATATGGCGAAACGTTCATTTTTGGAGGACGTTTTTCCCGATGCACCCTCGGTGATGGACTCTGTGGGGCCCGGAAACCATCCCCTCTCTCTCGGATTGGGGACACTCCATGGATGAACCTTCCCGGAAGGCCCCCGATTTTATTGCGAAGGAAAGGGGGGCCGTGGGTTTCCAAATGACTCTTTCCTTTTTGAATTTCCCCCTTTTTCAATTCGATGGCGTTTCCTGAGGAGATCTCCTCCTTATCTTCCCAAGACCACGAACTTTGCCTGTTGCCCGCCCCCCTTGGCTCGCAGGAAGTAGGTGCCGCGAGGCAAGGAGAGAGCCACGCGAGGAGCGGCGGCGAAGGAAGTGACCGTCTTGCCATCCAAAGTGGTGACGTCGAAAGTCTTTACCTCGTCAAAGCCGCTGAGGCGAAGCACTCCATTGCCGTATGCAGCATAGGAATTTGGCGCCAAACCCATCCGCCCTTTGACACTCCCATGACAGCCTTCCCCAAAGATCGTATTGATCCCGTAAAACACGATGTTGCCAAGCAACAAGTTTGCTGACGCGGTGTCGATGGTGAGATCTTTGCTGTCGGTGATCTTGGCTTCCCAGGAGAGCTGGGTGATCTTGGAAGGATCAAACACAGTCGGGGTGGTCACATAGGAGGCTTGTTTTAAGTCGGAAAGACGAACACAACCGCGCTTGACGAATTTGCGAGGAGCCCCAAGGTCGGCAACAGGGAACGAAACGAAGTGAATGGCAGTGTCGTTGATGCCATCCATCTTCACCTTGAAGTCGATCGTGCGGATGCGATCCACATTGATGCCAAGATTTCCCAAATCGAACCCAATGCCGGTCAGGTCGATCCCATTAAACAAATGACACGTGCCAAAGTTGGTGCCGAGGTCCGCCCAGCCCGCGTATTTGTGGTAAACACCTCCGTCCTTCTTGTTCAGCTTGGCGTGCATTTCCATCCATGCTTCGGCTTCCGTGGCGGCTTCCATGACGGTGTCGGTCACAGTGGTCTTGCCACTGGCCGGCGAAGTGCTCGTGCCCAGGGTGTCAAAGTCGGAGAATGCGAAGAAATAGGCTTTGGCCGCGCTCAGAGTGGTCCCACCCGAGAACTGCGAGAGAGTGACAGACGGACCGGTCGTGGGACAACCCTCCATCGTGGGATTGGGCCATCCCAGATCGCCGTGACCTGGCGCAGGCACTCCGATGAGGGTGATGTTGCGGATGTTCAGAGTCTGTTGGGTCATGGTGGGCAAGGTGCACTTGGTGCAAGCTGCGGCGCCTTGGGTTCCTGCACCCGTGTAGGTGGACTTGGGGGCGAACTGGAGATTCTTCACCCGCTTCAAGACCGAGTCAATGCTGGGGTAGGACTTGGGGGCGGTCCACCAAGTGGGGGTGGCAAAGTCGCCGATCAAGGCCGTGTCGTGAACCCACTCGCCAACCGCGTGGGCAGCCAAGGCCTTGACACCCGTAAACCCGACTTCATAGACCGTTCCGGCCAGGGCATGGAGGGAGTCATACGATGCCGAGCCAAAAGAGACCGCCAAGTAGTCGGTGATCTTGTTGGTGTTTTGGTGCTCGAAGGTGATCGCCGTCAGGCCCGTGAGGTCGTGTTCCTTCCAGTCATCGGTGAGGGGGTGCAACAACCCGATGTTGGCGGTGTAGCCATTGCCCTTTGGGGACGCAGCAGGATCGTCGCCGATCTTGGAGGCCATGAGACTGACGTACCCGCCGGGAACCGAGACGGTGACCGTCGAGCCAGGATTGGAAAAGGATTGGATTCCGTAGACAGAATCTGTCATTGCGGCAGTTGGAGCGACCGTGGCGTATTCGGACAATTTCCAGTCCGCCATGGATGTGGAGGCGAAGGCGAATAGACCAATGGTCAGAGCTTTGGGGAAGGACATCATCCACCTCGATCGGTTGGAGGAAACAGGGAGGAGAAAGCTTGATGGACAGGAAGTGGATAGGACCAATGACTCAAGTTGTGTCGCAAACCTACACGCAAGGGTTTCAATGGTTCGCAATAAAAAAGGGGGCCTCTCGCTTGCGCGAGAGGCCCCCCGAAATTTCAATCAGAAATTTTTGCGACGGGTCTTAGCGACCGACGACCGCGAACTTCTGAGCGACGCTGGTGCCCTTGGCAGTCAGCAAGTAGGTGCCGCGAGGCAAGGAGAGAGCCACGCGAGGAGCTGCGGCGAAGGAAGCAACCGTCTTGCCATCCAAGGTGGTGACGCTAAAGGTCTTCACACCGTCAAAGCCGCTGAGGCTGAGCACGCCCATGCTGTAAGCAGCGAAGGTGGTGTGGTGAGCAGGAACCAAGCGTCCCTTGATGCCCACAGTCTTGAAGGTGTTGATGCCGTAGAACACGATGTTGCCGAGCAACAAGTTGGCCGAAGCGGTGTCGATGGTGGGATCATGGCTGTCGGTGATCTTGGCTTCCCAGGAGATCTGGGAAATCTTGGAGGGATCAAATACAGTCGGGGTGGTCACATATTTGGCCTGTTGGAGGTCCGAAGGACGAACGCAACCGCGCTTGACGTTCTTGCCAGCGGCAATGAGGTCGGCAACCGGGAAGGAAACGAAGTGAACGGCGGTGTCATTGATGCCATCCATCTTGACCTTGAAGTCGATCGTGCTGATGCGATCGCCATTCAAGCCGAGGTTGCCCAGATCGAAGCCGATGCCGGTCAAACCGGTGGCATCCAAAACCTTGCCCGCGCCGAAGTTGGTGCCAAGGTCGGCCCAACCTGCATACTTGTGGTAGACGCCGTCCTTCTTGATCAGCTTGGCATGCATTTCCATCCAGGAAGTGGCTTCACCACCGACATCCGCCATGACGGTGTCCGTCACGGTGGACTTGCCACTTGCAAACTGGGTGCTGGTCCCAAGGGTGTCGAAGTCGGAGAACGCGAAGAAGTAGGCCTTGGCCTTATTCAGGGTGTTTCCACCTGCGAACTGGGACAAGGTGTCGGACAAGCCGGTGGCAGGGCAGCCAGCCATCAGCGGGTTCGGCCAAGGAATGGCATTGGTCACGCCGTGCAGCACGATGTTGCGGATGTTCAGGACCTGGGTGGTCATGGTGGGCAAGGTGCACTTGGTGCAAGCCGCGGCGCCTTGGGTTCCCGAACCGGTGTAGGTGGACTTGGGGGCGAACTGGAGGTTCTTCACGCGCTTCAACACCGAGTCAATGGTGGGGAAGTCATCGGGAGCGGTCCACCAGGTGGGAGTCGCAAAGTCGCCGATCAAAGCGGTGTCAGAAAACCAGTTGGTTCCCTGAGCGGCCAAGGCCTTGACGCCCGAAATTCCGGCTTCATAGGTGGTACCGGCAAGGGCGTCGGCCTCGGCATAGGATGCCGAACCGAAGGAGACGGCCAAGTAGTCGGTGATCTTGGTGGAGTTCTGGTGTTGGAACGTGATGCTGGTCAAGCCAGTCAGATCCCATTCGGCCCAGTCGGAGGTCAGAGGATGCAACAGGCCGATATTGGCTGTGTAGCCGTTGCCCTTGGCGGTACCGGCAGGATCGTCGCCAATTTTGGTGGCGATCAAACTCACGTAACCGCCCGGGACAGCTACGCTCACTGTAGAGCCCGGATTCTTAAACATCTGGATACCGTAGAAAGCATTGGTCGTCGCCGTGTCGGCCGTGGCCGTGGCATACGAATTGAGTGCCCAATCGGCGTGCACACCCGCAGCCGAAATGGCAATCATCGCGAGGACAGGATAGAGCTTTTTCATGAGTGCTCCCTTGTTGGATGGATGGTTGGATGACAGAGACTTGGATTTAAAGACCGATGTGGAAGTTAGACCAAATGGTCTTTTCCCGCAATGGTTTTCTGGAACTTGGGTCGTTAAGTGCGCGCGGTGCGTTCACCAATCCTCCCAAATTCCCGAAGTGACAAAAACCTACTTCACGCGTTCGACATACGAGCCATCGCGTGTGTCGATTTTGATTTTTTCGCCATTCTCGACAAATAGCGGCACCTGGATGGTCGCGCCAGTTTCCAGAGTTGCTGGCTTGAAGGGAGTGTTGGTGGTATCTCCCTTGAGGCCTGGTTCGCAATAGGTGATGTTCAATTCGACCCAGGTCGGGGGCGTGACGCCGATGGGCCGACCCTCGAACATCATGACCGAGCAGACCATTTCCGGCAAGAGGAAGCGCTCGGCGCCATCCATTTGGTCTTTGGTGAGATCCACTTCTTCGTAGTTCTCTTGGTTCATGAAGTGCCAGGTCGTGTTGTCGGTGTAGAGGAACTGGATGGGGAATTCTTCCACAATCGCCTCTTCCAACGATTCACCCGACTTGAAGGTGCGTTCGAGCTGACGACCGTCCAGGAGCGATTTGAGGCGGCAACGCAAGAAGGCTTGGCCTTTGCCAGGCTTTACGAACTCCACTTCAACGAATACGTACGGCACGCCCTCGATCTGGACGCGCATGCGCTTCTTCCAGAGATTGGAAGGGATCTGACCCATTGGATGCTCCTCAACAAAGTGATGCTTGGCGACAAGGAGGGAGAATGTAACTCCAGAGTCCCCATCCCCGTGAAGTGGAGCAATTAGCTTGTGGGGGATGGAAACTCTGATGCAGCTTGTCGACTTTGTTTTGCACGTCAATGTCCACTTGGCGGAAATCTTCCAAGCCCATGGTCCTTGGGTTTACGCGCTCTTGTTCCTCGTGCTTTTTTGTGAAACCGGCTTTGTGGTCACTCCCTTTTTGCCAGGCGATTCCTTGCTATTTGCTTCAGGTGCCCTGGCGGCCTCTACCCACGGCGCCTTGCGGATTGAGTTGCTCGCGGTGCTCTTGATTGCAGCGCCTTTGTGCGGAGACCAGGCCAATTACTGGACCGGCCGACTTCTGGGCGCCAAGATACCGTTCTCTTACGAGTCCAAACTGTTGAACCGCAAGTATTTGGACCAGACCCATGCCTTTTACCAACGCTGGGGCGGGGCCACCGTGGTTGCGGCGCGATTTGCGCCCATCATCCGGACGTTCGCCCCGTTCGTGGCGGGAATTGGACGAATGAAATACCTTCGCTTTCTCGCCTTTTCTTCGATCGGTGCCGTTCTGTGGGTGGGAATTTGTCTGGGCGGTGGATTCCTGTTTGGAAACATTCCCTGGGTCCAGAAGAATTTCTCGGTGGTGGTGATGGGCATTGTGGCGGTTTCTTTGGTTCCCGTAGCGATGGGGGCGATCAAGGCGCGTCGGAGATGATGGTGTTTTTGTTTGGGCGATTCGTGAATCCTAGGGCGATTCGTGAATCGCCCTAGGATTCACGAATCGCTACGGAGCGACAGAACAATTCATGGGTTCGCGATGATTGCGGGTGTATTTTGGCCCTCGTGCAAACGCCAATCGACGCCAAAGGGCGAAACAAAACACTTTCCGAACTGACCTTCCTTGAACTCCAAGAATGGTTGGTGGCCGAGGGACAGCCGAAATTCCGCGCCTCCCAAGTCCAAGAATGGCTTTGGGATCATCTGGCCACCACGTTCGACCAGATGACCAATCTTCCCAAAGATCTTCGAGCCGTATTGACGGAACATGCCCAAGTGGGCGTTTTGAACCAGGTCGACCAACAGGTGTCCACCGACGGCACCGCCAAATGGTCCTTCGAGGACCAGGAGGACAAGCGGTTCGAAACCGTGATGATTCCCGACGAAGACCGGCGCACGGCCTGCATTTCTTCCCAAGTGGGATGCGCCATGGGATGCGCTTTTTGCCGGACCGCCCAAATGGGCTTTTTGCGAAACCTGACTTCGGGCGAGATCTTGCAGCAGGTCGCCCATGTGAAGAGATGGTTGCGCCAAACCAATCAGCCCAATCTGTCCAATATCGTCTTCATGGGGATGGGCGAGCCGCTGAACAATTTACCGGCACTCTTGCACGCCTGCGAAACGCTCACGAGCCCCAAGGGGTTTGGAATGTCGCCGCGGCGCATCACCATCAGCACTTCGGGATTGGTGAATCGCATCGAGGAATTGGGCGACGAGGCTCCCCAATACCATTTGGCCATTTCGCTGAACGCTTCCAACGACACGATGCGCGACGAAATCATGCCCGTGAACAAGCGCCACCCCTTGCACCAGCTTTTGGAAGCCGGCGACGAGTGGAGCCGCAAAGCCGAATGGCCAGTGACTTACGAGTATGTGTTGATTGAAGACATCACCTGCACCTCCAAGGCGGCCAAGGAATTGGTCGAGCTGTTGCAGGGCCGCAATTGCAAGATCAACCTGATTCCCCTCAACGCCTCTCGCGACATCGAAATGCGGGCTCCTTCCGAAGGGGAGATCGACAGCTTCGAGGCGATCTTGCGCAATGCGGATCTGGCGGTGTTCAAGCGCAAACCCAAGGGAC
>CAIKAA010000492.1 GCA_903825275.1 uncultured Fibrobacterota bacterium
ACAACCGTCAAGTACGGCAATCGACTGCTCCAATGCCTTCAAGGAAGGATCGGCAGCGGCGAGTTTGCCCGAAAACTTGGCCAGCATGGCGAGTTGTTTTTCGAGGGGCGAGGCATCTGACAAAATCTGGCGGATTTGGGAGTTCCACTCGGATAAGTGGCCGGCTTGGGACAAGATCTGCAACCGATGTTCGAGTTCGGATTCTTCGCCTTCCTTCAAGTGGGCTTCCACCAACTCTTGGGATTGGAATTCCAAAAATTCTCGATTGCGAGCAGCCTCTTGGGCCGCCTCCCGGGTTTTTTTTGCCTTTTGGGATAGAGCCCGCCACTGGTTCCAACTGGCTCGATAACTTTCCACCAGCTCTGGTTTGGCGACCAGTTCCGCCAAAAGCTTGGCGTGATCGGTTTGGGCCAAAAGCCGTTGTTCGGCGTGCTGGCCGTGAAGATCGAACAAGCGCCGCGACACCGCGGCCAAATCCTTGAGCGAGGCGCTGGCCCCGCCGATGCGCACTCGAGAGCGCCCAAGGGCTGTGATTTCTCGGGAAATCAACAGCTCGCCTTCTTCGGGTTCCGCGCCAATTTCGGAAAGCAAGGTTTGGAGACGGGTGTCGTTTCCAAAAAGCCGAATACGAGCGGAGATGGTGGCTTTTTCGCACCCGCGACGCACCAGTTCTCCATCGGCCCGCGAACCTTGGAGTAGTCGTAGGGCGGAAAGAAATACGGATTTTCCGGAGCCGGTTTCGCCCGTCAAACAGGTCAATCCAGACTCGAATTCGGCACGTGCGCTGGCGAAGATGGCCAGATCGCGGATTTCTAGCTCAAGAAGCATTGCTCAAATGTGCAAAGTCTTGCTCATTTCGGCCAATCCTAAATCGATCTTCCCGAGAAGTGTGGGGGACCACCCTTTCGGTTGGCAAAAAGTCCTCCTCCCAAAATTCCCTGCCTGGAGGTGATGGATTATTTCCTGGTGCGAGCGCGGGTCAGGCCGGTGCGCTGCAGGCGATAGGTCAGCGCGCGACGGGAAATCCCCAGTTCCGAGGCGGCTCGTTCGCGATGACCCCCATGGCGGTTCAACAGTTCCTTGAGCTCTTCGCGTTCGCGCGCCAACGGGTCGGCAGGCGGACGGGCCTGGCGACGGCGACCTTCCTCGACCAAGTCCTTGAGCTGGATTCCCATCGGGTAAAGGGCCACGAATCGTTCGATCAAATTCTCCAATTCCCGGACATTGCCTGGCCAATCGTAGCGCATCATTTCTTGGATCCCGGTGGGATCCATGCGGGGAGCCGGTTCCCGCAAACGGTTGCAGACCCGGGCCAAAAGTCCTTTGACCAAAAAGGGAATGTCGGCCATCCGTTCCCGCAGCGGAGGCACTCGCATGGTCACGACGTGAATGCGAAAATACAGGTCTTGGCGAAAGGTTCCTTCTTGAACCATCGACCATAGATCGCGGTGGGTGGCGGCCACCAAGCGGAAATCCACCTCGATCTCCTCGGACCCGCCAACGCGGCAAACCCGGCGCTCTTGCAAAACGCGCAACAGCGAGGCTTGGGCCGTCAGGGAAAGCTCCCCAATTTCATCGAGGAACAACGTGCCTTTGGAGGCTTGTTCAAAGCGCCCCAGGCGTTGGACATAGGCTCCGGTAAAGGATCCTTTCTCGTGCCCAAAAAGTTCGCTTTCCAAAAGGGACGGCGGGATTGCGGCGCAGTTCAGGGCGACAAAGGGCGATTCGGAACGCTTGCTTTCCGAATGCAAAAACCGCGCACAAACTTCTTTGCCGGTTCCGGATTCTCCCAGGAGCAGGACGGTGGAATCGAGTCGCGCCACCGACCGGAGGTTGCGCAGCAAGGTTCCAAACGGCGAGTCTGGAGCGTAGAGAATTTGGGAAAGATTCACCTCCAGAAGATAGGTCCCCAGCGCGGTTTTGTGGGTGATGGGGGACTGCGGGAAGCTAACCTTCCCCAGGACTCATTTGCGAGAGGTTTGGAATGGAAGAGAAGATTCGCCCCGTGGCGCTGGTGACCGGCGCTTCCTCGGGGATTGGCGAGGCCTACGCGGTGTGTTTGGCCCAAAAGGGGTATGACCTTTGGTTGGTGGCGCGGCGAGGGGATCGGCTGGAAGCCCTGGGACAAAAATTGGCAGAAGCTTACGGCATTGCCGCGAAATTCACTGTGTGCGATCTGTCCAACCGTCCTCAGGTCGGCGACTTGTGCGCCCAGATCGCCTCCCAACCCCAGCTTGAAGTTTTGGTCCACAACGCTGGATTTGGAGTGAATGGCGAAATCGGCCTAGCTGAAGTGACCAAACTCCAGTCCATGATCGACGTGCATGTTTCGAGCACCATGGCGCTTTGTTCCGCGGCCGCGCCTGGCTTGCGGAAACGCGGCAAGGGAGCGGTGGTGGTGGTCAGTTCGATTGCGGGATGGTTGACCGGATCGGGAAGCGCCTGTTATTGCGCGACCAAGGCCTTTGAGCTTTCCTTTGCCCAATCGCTTGCCAAGGAGCTAAAACCGTTTGGCGTTGCTGTCCAGGCGCTTTGCCCGGGATACACCAAAACCGAGTTCCACGACACGTATGAATACGAGCACTGGAACCGGAATTCGGTGCCCAAATTCCTTTGGTCAACCCCCGAAGAGGTGGTGCGCCAAAGTTGGCAACAGCTCGGCAAGAAACCCGTGTGCGTCCCTGGCTGGCTGAATCGATTGGTGATCGCCGTGGGGCGCAATGCACTGGTCTCCCGGCTTCGGGAATGGATCCGCTCAGCGAGAAAGCGCTAGGCTCCCGGGGTCCAGCGGCGGCGCCATTCGTGGAGTTTGACGAGCGATCGGTAAAGGTCCGGGGAATGGCCCCAATAGTCGGCGGACCGGTCCAAACGCTCTAGCCTCACGGCAATGCTTTCATCCGCCGGGATCGTGAAGACATCGGCCCGTTCGTCGGTGACATTTTCTGCTTCGCAATATTCTGGTGGTGAGCTCGCGAGGTACATGCGGCAGGTCATGGGGCGGTCGGGATACACTCCACAAGCGCCATCGTCTTCCAAGAAAGGGCACGGCAACCGTTCGTCGTAATAGTGCTCCAAGGCCAAGTCTTCGCGTTCCGAAGGCGTGCGTTCCGGATAGGTTTCTTCGCAGAATTCCACCCAGGCGTCGAAATCCTCAACTCGCTTCTGGCAGGCTTGCATCAGGGCTTCCAGATTGTCCTGGGCGCGGAGATTTTCGTAAACACTCAACACTTCCAAGGCGTGCACCGAGGTCACGAAGTGGTGGCAACATCGACTGCAGCCGCGTCCACAGGAAACCTGAATCGCGTTGGCCGCGATATTGTGGGCCAAATATTGACCGTAAGCATCGTGGGTTTCACGTTGGGCGTGAAGCATGGCTTCTGTGGGCGCGCCAGGACCGGGCTGGGCGTAACTGGCCCGGATGGCATCGACCAGGGCGAGGTCCATCCGGTCGCTCCAGCGTTCGGAAACCTCGTCGCGTCGGGTGGGCAAAAGTTTGGCCGGAAAGTCCCACTCGAATGTCGCGGCCAAACGCTTTCCGGTCCATCCGTGTCGATCCAAATGCAGCGAGTGCAATTTGTCTTTGGAGGGATGAATCCCTTTGCTTTTTTTCGGTGCGGATTTTGGGCTCGTTGAACTCATAGGCTATTCCTGCAAGCTAATCTGAACTTGGACTTTTGGGAACCGGGGCACCAACTGGTCAACTGTTTTTGGGAAGTGTATATCGTCCTTCTCAGGTTTCGTTGCACTTCCGAGGAATAAAAAAATATGTCCATCACCGATCCAAAAAATCTGCAGTCCGCCCTGGATTGGCGCTACGCTACCAAAAAATTCGACCCTTCCCGGCGGATCCCCTCCGACGTTTGGAAAGCCCTCGAGGCCTCGCTGGTCATGGCCCCTTCCAGCTATGGGCTGCAGCCGTTCAAATTCATTGTTCTGACCGATCCCAAATTACGCGAACAGATCAAAACCGCGAGTTGGAACCAGGCCCAAGTCACCGACTGCTCCCACTATGTCGTCTTCGCGATTCGCAAGGACATGGGGGAGGATTGGGTGGACCAATTCCTCGCTCGGACCGCCGAAGTTCGAGGCACCCCTCTGGAAAGCTTGAGCGGCTACAAGCAGTACATGATGGGGGATTTGGTCAACGGACCGCGCGCGGCGGTGGTGAACGATTGGGCCGCTCGTCAGGCCTACATCGCCTTTGGGACCCTGATGTTGGCGGCGGCGGTTTTGGGGGTGGATGCTTGTCCCATCGAGGGAATGATACCCGCCAAGGTGGATGAAATTCTGGGGTTGGGAGATCAGGGCTTGGCTTCGGTCTGTGCCTGCGCCTTGGGCTATCGTTTGGAGAGCGACAAATACGCAACTCTTCCCAAGGTCCGCTTCCCGGTGGAAACCTTGGTGGAGTACCGCTAAGAATCGAACCAAGCCACCAAGTCGGGTCAGCTTTTACCGATTCGCTGGAGATAGGCTTCCACGTCGAAGCCTTTCTTCTTGCCACGACTGGGCTTGGCAGATTCTGTCATCATCGCGAGGTTGTTGGAATGGGACAGAATCCAGCACAGGGCGATGGCGAGGGCGTCGGTGGCGTCGGCCGAGTCGGGCAGCTCTTGGAGGCCCAACTGTCGGCGGACCATTTCCGCCACGCTTTCTTTGCTGGCGCGGCCTGAACCCGCGACGATCTGTTTGATGGTCGCGGGAGGATATTCGGCGATGGTCAAGCCTCGCGTGGCACAGGCCGCCAAGATCACGCCGCGGGCGTGTCCCAGCACCATGGCGCTGTGCACGTTCTTGTGCACAAAGCTTTCTTCGATGGCCAAGGCATCGGGAGAGTGTTCGGACAAAACCTGGTCCAAAAACTTCCAGAGCTTGGCCAACCGTTGGGGGAGGGGGGCCCCGTCGCCCAATCGCCAAACTCCGGCTTCTCGCACCCGAGGCACCCGACCACCCAAATCTTCGAGGACCGAAAAACCGCAGCGCAAACTGCCCGGATCGATCCCGAGAATTTTCAAACCCTCATTCCATCGCGGCTTGGGCGGCTTCCGAGAATTCCACGTTGCTGTACAGGTTTTGGACGTCGTCGTGGTCGTCCAAAATGTCCAGCAACCGCATCACCTTGGGGGCGACGTCGTCGCCAACCAAAATCGGATTTTTGGGAATGCGGGTGAACTCGGCTTCCGAAACCACCAGCCCCTTGGCCTCGACAGCCTTGGTGACGGCCGCGAGGTCGTCAGGTGCCGTCAAAATTTCCCAGGCATCGTCTCCCAATTGGACATCTTCGCCACCGGCTTCGATGGCCAGTTCCGTGGCTTCGTCTTCGGTCAAGGTGGGGGCTTGGACCACGACCTTGCCCTTTTGCTCGAACATCCAGGCCACGGCGCCGTCTTGGGCCAAATTGCCGCCGTTTTTGGAGAACAGGTTGCGCATTTCACCCACGGTGCGGTTCTTGTTGTCGGTCATGCACTCCAAAATGATGGCGATGCCGTTGGGTCCATACCCTTCGTAAACCAATTCCTCGTAGGTGACGCCTTCGAGCTTGCCAGCACCCTTGAGGATGGCGGTCTCAATGTTTTTGGCCGGCATGTTGGCGGCCTTGGCCTTGGTGATGGCCAAACGCAGGCGCGGGTTGGCTTCGGGGTCCTCTCCGCCCATGCGCGAAGCCACCGTGATTTCCTTGTTGATTCGGTTCCAGACCTTGGCGCGGGCGCCATCGATCTTTGCCTTTTTCCGCTTGGTGGTTGCCCATTTGCTATGACCCGACATGACCATACCCCTAGTAAATCAAATTCTGTGCCAGTAAAGATTCAAGCTCAATTTAACGGTTTTTGACTCTGTTTAACTTTGCTTTACCACCCAAAAATCACCATATCTTTACTATTTTCTTACTATTCAGAGGTGCTTTTTCGACAGTTTTTGTCCACCTAACTATTTTTGGAGAGCTATGTCAAACAAGATCTGGACCGTGCAAGAAATAGAGATAGCAACTCATCCGTCGTACCTCAAGAGATACCCAGTTGGTGATGGTTTGACGTTAGCTGTCCATCCATCGGGGCGGATGACTTGGGAAAGGTCACTTACTCAAGAGGGCAAACTGCGGTGGAAGACCTTCGGCGTGCATCACCCTAAGACGGATCGTAAATACATAACCGAAATTAAAGCAAGGTCCGAAAACGAAACATTTCTGGAAAAACGGTCTGATGGTATAATCGATCAAAGAGTTGATACATCGTATACTGTCGAAGATGTCATCAAAAAATATTTGCTAACTGTAAAGCATCCATCGACTAATCAATCATATAATTCCGTATTGAAAATTTTAAGTTCATTGTATCACAAAAAATGGATACATCTTACAGATGACATAATTGAACAGGAAATCTATAACAAGATTGAAAGTAAAGAAATATCATTGGTTGC